>CAOJQZ010000004.1 GCA_948441955.1 uncultured Lachnospiraceae bacterium
ATGAGGCGGAGACTTCCAAGAGATATATGCATCATTATAATTTCCCGTCCTATTCGGTTGGAGAGACAAGGCCTTCAAGAGGACCGGGACGCCGTGAAATCGGACATGGAGCGCTTGCAGAGCGGGCGCTTGTACCGGTGCTTCCAAGCGAGTCAGAATTTCCATATGCAATCCGCACAGTGTCTGAAACCTTTGAGTCTAATGGTTCTACTTCACAGGCAAGCGTGTGCGCATCCTCCATGTCTCTTATGACGGCAGGCGTACCGATCAGGTCTGCAGTTGCAGGTATTTCTGCGGGACTCGTGACAGGAGAGACAGACGACGATTATCTTGTGCTTACTGATATCCAGGGACTTGAGGATTTCTTCGGGGATATGGACTTTAAGGTGGCGGGAACCCACAAAGGTATTACCGCGATCCAGATGGATATTAAGATTCACGGACTTACAAGGCCGATTATTGAGGAGGCTATTGCAGCCACAAAGAAGGCAAGGACTTATATTATTGACGAGGTTATGAGTAAGGCCATTGCCGAGCCGAGGCCGGAGGTAGGCCCGTATGCGCCGAAGATCATCCAGATGCAGATTGATCCGCAGAAGATTGGCGATGTTGTAGGACAGCGTGGAAAGACTATCAATGCGATTATTGAGCAGACAGGCGTAAAGATTGACATTACGGACGATGGTTCTGTCTCCATCTGCGGTACGGAAAGCAGGAGCATGGAGGAGGCCCAAAAGCTGATTTATATTATTGTGACAGATTTTGAAGCCGGACAGGTTCTGGAAGGAAAGGTTATCAGCATTAAGGAGTTCGGCGCGTTTGTTGAATTTGCGCCTGGTAAGGAAGGCATGGTGCATATTTCCAAGCTCTCTAAGGAAAGAGTGAATCATGTAGAGGATGTGCTGACCCTTGGGGACAAGGTAAAGGTTGTATGCCTTGGCAAGGACAAGATGGGAAGATTTTCATTCAGTATGAAGGACGTGGCAGAGTAGTATGGGCTTATCAGATATAAAAGAAAAGATGCACAGCGGGGAGATTTATTTTCCCAATGATGATGAGCTTATGGAGGAACAGCTGGGTTATATTAACAGGCTGTATGACTTTAATATGACACGCCCCACGGAGATGGAAAAGAGGGAGCGGCTTTTAAAGGAGATGTTTGCTGAGATCGGAGAAGGATGTTATGTTGAGCCTCCCCTTCACTCCAATTTTGGCGGATATCATGTGCATTTCGGGAAAAATGTTTATGCGAATTTTAATCTTACCCTTGTGGACGATACGCATATTTACGTGGGAGATTATACTATGTTCGGCCCGAATGTGACGGTTGCGACAGCAGGACATCCGATTTGTCCTGAGCTTCGGGAGAAGGGACTGCAGTATAATATGCCGGTGCATATCGGAAAAAACTGCTGGATTGGGGCCAATGCCGTAGTTCTGCCAGGAATAACGATTGGAGACAATGTAGTTATCGGCGCGGGAAGTGTGGTTACAAAGGATATTCCATCAAATGTGGTGGCGGCGGGTAATCCCTGCAGAGTATTGCGTCAGGTGAGCGAACACGACAGGGAGTATTACTATAAAGACAGAAAAATTAAATGGGATTTATAATGATGTCTAAGAAAAGAAGATGCGGCGTTCTGCTTCCGGTAAGCAGTCTGCCGGGAAAATATGGAATCGGAGATTTTGGGAGGAATGCCTACGAGTTTGTGGACAGCCTTGTACGCGCGGGGCAGAGCTCCTGGCAGATTCTTCCTCTTGGGCCTACCAGCTATGGAGATTCTCCCTATCAGTCCTTTTCTACCTTCGCGGGGAATCCGTACTTTATCAGTCTGGAGGATTTGATTGAGGAAGGAGTTCTTACAAGGGAGGAGTGTGACGGCGCCGACTTTGGGGAGCAAGAGACAGAGATTGATTATGAGAAACTGTATCTTAATCGATTTAAGCTTTTAAGGAAGGCTTATGAGAGAAGCTGCATTGCGGAAAATCCGCAGTTTGCGGCATTTGAGAGAGAGCAGGATTACTGGCTTTCCGATTATGCGCTTTTTATGGCGGTGAAAGGACGGTTTGAGGGAAAGCCGTGGAGCGAATGGGCGGAGGATATCCGCCTGCGCTATCAATATGCGCTGGATTATTACCGGGAAGAGCTGTATTTTGATATTGAATTTCAGAAGTATATGCAGTTTAAATTTTATGAGCAGTGGGGAAGACTTAAGGCTTATGCGAATGAAAAGGGAATGGATATTATCGGAGATATTCCTATTTATGTGGCAATGGACAGTGCGGATGCGTGGGCGTGCCCCTGGCTCTTTAAACTTGACAGGGATAACCGTCCGGTGCAGGTGTCCGGGTGCCCGCCGGATGCATTTTCAGAGACAGGGCAGCTCTGGGGAAATCCTCTCTATAACTGGGAGGCGCATAGGAATTCCGGCTTTGACTGGTGGATAAAACGGATTGCTCACTGCTTTACTATGTACGATGTTCTCCGCATAGACCATTTCCGGGGCTTTGATGAATATTATGCGATTCCCTTTGGAGATAAAACGGCGGCAAATGGCTGGTGGGAGAAGGGACCGGGTATGGATTTGTTCCGTGCGGTTTCGTATCATCTGGGAGAGAGAAGGATTATTGCAGAGGATTTGGGCTATATGACGGAATCTGTGAAACAGCTTGTGCATGACAGCGGCTATCCCAATATGCGGGTGGTGGAGTTTGCCTTTGATGAACGTGATACGGGAAACGCCAGCGATTACCTCCCTCATAATTATCCGGAAAACTGCGTGGTCTATACAGGGACCCATGATAATGAAACGCTGGTATCCTGGTTTCAGAATATTACGCCGAAGGAGCGCCGCATGGTGCGCGCCTATCTCCAGGATTTCCATACGGATGTGAAAGGGATTGGGAGAAAGCTTATCTGTCTGGCGCTTGGGAGCGTGGCGGATTTGTGTGTGATACCAATGCAGGACTACCTGGGGCTTGACGACAGGGCAAGAACAAACAAACCGTCCACTCTCGGGATAAACTGGAAATGGAGGCTTAAGGAAGGGCAGTTTGACAGAGAGCTTCAGGAGGAGATGAAGCAGCTTGCAATTATATATGGGCGGTGATGCCTGTTTCCGGATCTTATCGAAAACAGCGCCGCGGTTTTCTATCGTTACTGGTTAATGATAGAAAGCTGCGGCGCTGTTTTTCTGAAAAGAAAATGAAAACAAGTGGAATAAATTAAAGGCATGGACATATATTTACGTAAAGAGGTGGTGCAGCATGCAGGGAGACAGAATTTTGAATATACTTCCGCGCAGCGTCCGTATGATTCTGAAAAAAAAGATATCTGACTTTGAATGCCTTCAGGAGATCAGGCTTCGGACGCAGAAGCCGCTTCTTCTCATATATAATGGAGAAGAAGTTGTGGCAGAACGTGTGCGGGGGGAACCCTATATTGTGACAAAGGAGGATTTAAGGGAGCTGGTTGATTATGTGAGCAGCTATTCTCTATATGCCTATGAACAGGAGATGAAGCAGGGATTCATTACAGTGGAAGGAGGACACAGGGTCGGTGTGGCGGGACAGGTGATCATTGAGGCGGGAAAAGTAAAAAATATAAAGCATATTTCCTCGGTTAATGTGAGGATGTCCCACGAAGTAATTGGATGCGGGGATCGGGTATTTCCTTATATTACCCGGCAGAAAGGACTATATCATACGTTGATTATATCGCCGCCGCGGTGCGGGAAGACAACGCTTCTTCGGGATATGATCCGTCAGATTTCAGACGGGAATTTGTATCTCAAAGGGAAATCAGTGGGGGTAGTGGATGAACGTTCAGAGATAGGCGGCTGTTACATGGGTGTGGCCCAGAATGAGCTTGGGATACGGACAGATATTCTTGACTGCTGTCCGAAGGCTGAGGGAATGATTATGCTGATCCGTTCTATGGGACCTGAGGTTATAGCAGTAGATGAAATTGGTACAGAAGAGGATGTACATGCTGTTGAATATGCCATGCACTGTGGATGCAGGCTGATTGCCACAGTGCATGGACAATCTGTAGAGGAGCTTAAGAGAAAGCCGGTATTTGAACGTCTGATTCAGGAGAAACGATTTGAACGTTATATTCTGCTTGGAAATCAGACAAGGGTGGGAGAAATATTTGGAATCTATGACAGCAATGAGGCGTGTCTGTACCGGAGAAATGCTTTGGAGAAAAGGATATGCTGAAGATTACAGGAAGTATTCTGGTTATTGGCGCAACAACGCTGTTTGGCATAAAAAGAGCGGAGGAATTAAAGGAGACATACAGACAGATGGAATACTTAAGACAGCTTCTTTATCAGCTTCAAAGTGAAATACGCTATGCAAGGAGTCCTCTGGGAGAAATATGTACCAGTATCGGGAAAAATGCAAAGAATCCATACGGAACATGGCTTAAGGAGCTTGGGAACAGTCTTGGAACACGGGATGGAGGAACTTTTGCCTGTCTGTGGAAGACAAGCATAAGCGATCATCTTAAGACATCCGCCCTTGCGGAAGCAGAACTGCTTCGTCTTAAAGAGCTTGGAGAAAGACTGGGTTTTGCAGATATTGAGTTCCAGGTAAGAGCAATAGAGTGTTACCTTACACAGCTTGCCGGTTCTGCGGACGAAGTATATAGAGAGATGAAAACAAAGGTGAGATTATATCACTGCCTGGGTGTTATGAGCGGAATGCTTATCGTCACCCTGCTGCTTTAAGAGGAGGAATACATGAGTGTAAATGTAATATTTAAGATTGCTGCGGTAGGGATCCTTGTATCGGTATTAAGTCAGGTACTCAGACACAGCGGCAGGGAAGAGCAGGCATTTCTGACAAGCCTTGCAGGACTGATTCTTGTATTGCTGTGGATCGTGCCGTATATCTATGATTTATTTGAGTCAATACAACGTCTGTTCACATTGTAAAAGGGGGCATATCTTATGGATATGGTACAGATTGGTATTATTGGAACAATGGGAGTACTGCTTGCGGTGCAGTTTAAAAAAGGCAAAGAGGAATACGGCGTCTACATCAGTCTTGCCGTCAGTCTGATTATTTTTGTCTGTATACTTGGACATATGGGGACAATTATAGAAGCTGTAAAAATGCTTGGGAATTATATTCATATGGATATGGCTTATATTGGAACACTGATTAAGATGCTTGGGATCACATACATTGCAGAATTTTCATCAGGTGTCTGCAAGGATGCAGGATATCAGGCAGTCGCCGTGCAGATAGAGATTTTTGGAAAGCTTGCGGTAATGATTCTCAGTATGCCGGTGCTCATGACACTTCTGAACGCTATCCGGGACTTTCTGTCATGAAATATAGAAGAAGGCGGGGAGCAGCCGGGAGATGCGCTGGCATAGGGGCCTTTTTTTTAACAGTTCTGGCGTGCTGTATATTATGGAGAGGCAATATGTATTGTGTGCAGGGGGCCGGGACATCGGATGGAGAAGAGGAATTTATTTCAGAAGAACTGATGGAGCAGTTTGATTTTGGAGAAGTAGACAAGGAGCTGCGGGAGCTGTTTCCGGAGGAACAGATTGACTTTAAAAACACGCTTTTGGAGGTGCTGTCCGGTAATACGGAATTTACGGCTGAGCTTTTGGGAAAGCTTGTGGCAGATCAGCTGACCTATGCGTTAAAAAGCAGCAAGGAAAATCTGGTACATATTCTTTTTTTAGCGATTATGGCAGCAGTCTTTAAAAATTTCGGACATGTGTTTCAAAACAGACAGATTTCGGACATAAGCTTTTATATTTTGTATCTGCTTGTAATAGCGTTAGCTTTAAACTCCTTCCGGGCGGTAGTGGAGTGGACAGAAGGAGGGATTGAGAGCCTGACCGCCTTTATGGGCGTATTTTGTCCGGTTTATTTCCTGGCGGTGACGATTGCGAAGGGAAGTGTGACGGCGGGAGCATTTTACAATCTGGTATTGTTTCTGATTTTTTTGGTGGAGCTTTTAGTTGTGAAGCTTTTATTACCTCTTGTGCATGTGTATATGATGCTCAGAATACTTAATTTTCTGTCGGCAGAGGAATATCTGAGTAAGTTTGCAGAGTTGATTGAAACGGCTGTTTCCTGGATACTGAAGTCTCTGCTTGCCGGTGTTATAGGATTAAATGTTATGCAGAGTCTGATTAATCCTGCAGTGGATACGGTCAAACGAAGCGTGGTCACCAGAGGGGCGGAGGCGATACCAGTGATTGGAGACGCGATTGGCGGTATGACGGAGGTGGTGATTGGAACAGCTGTTCTCGTGAAAAACGGAATTGGCGTGACAGGGGCGGTAATCTGTCTTTCACTGTGTATATATCCTCTTGTACAGGTCGGGTGTATTGTACTCATGTACAAGCTTAGTGCAGCTTTGCTTCAGCCGGTGTCGGATAAACGGATTATCGGATGTGTGGAGAGCGTAGGCGATGGATGCAGACTTTTGATGCGGATTATATTTACAACAGGTTTTTTATTTCTTCTTACAATTGTAGCCGTATCGGCATCTACGGGAAACGTATAAGAAAGGCGGGAGTATGTTTGATTTTATTTATGAATGGATACAAAATATTACATTTTATCTCGTACTTGTGACTGCGGTTTTACATGTGGTCCCCAACCAGTCCTATAGGAAATATATCCGGTTTTTTACAGGACTTGTACTGATATTAATGATTATGGGTCCGATACTAAAGGTGTTTGGAACGGAGGTGCGGATTCAGGAATTTATATCTGAGGGCGCCAAAATATATACAGATTATGAAACAAATACAGATTTTTCAGAGTATGGAGAGCGAGAGGAAGATGAGATTGGAGTGGAAGAAATTCAAATCGAATGGTAAAAAAGTTTTCCAAAAGGAATTCTGGAAAAAAGACAGGCTTCTGATTTTATTTCTCACGGGAGTTCTTCTCCTTGTGATTTCAATACCAGACGGAGGCAGGAAATTATCGGGACGTGAGCAGGAGCCTTATCTGTCGGACGACGCTAAGGATGGCGCAGGGACAGAAGAGGAATATATTCATATGCTTGAAAAACGTCTGGAGAACATCCTGTCAAGAATGGAGGGGGCTGGAGAGGTGTCGGTTATGATTACACTTGCGGCCTCAAAGGAGAGAGTTATAGAAAAGGATACCCAGGAAAGCAGCGAGAATATAAAGGAGAATGACAGCCAGGGAGGAAGCCGGTCCACGCAGAATGTAACCCGAAGCGAGGAGGCGGTATATGACGGCGCAGACGGAAATAATAAGTATCCTTATGTAAGTAAGGAACTGAGTCCCAGGGTAGAAGGAGTGGTAGTGATAGCGCCGGGAGGAGACAATGCGGTAGTCGTAAAAAATATTACTGAAGCAGTTCAGGCATTATTTGGAATAGACACGCATAAGATTAGAATAGTGAAAGGTAGGAGGGAAGCGTAAGTGAAACGAATATTAAAAAAGAATCAAATTGTTATCGCGGCGCTGGCGATAATGATTGCAGCAGCAGGATATCTGAATTATTCCGGCAGATTATTTCATAGCGAGAAAAATACGGCAACAGCTAATAATGAAATTGCGAATCAGGAGCTTCTTGACATTTCAGAAGAGGATCTGGCAAGTGCTTCCGGGGATATTGAGAGTAAGGATGGCGACGGAAACGTCGACGGAACTCCAGGGGAGGCGGTACTTACCTCCGGCGGGGCAAACGCGGTTGTGGCAGAGGCGAAGGTAACGAGAGAGCAGGTTCGTGCAAAAAATAAGGAAACCTTACTTGAGATTATTGATAATGAGAGTTTAAGCGACGAACAGAAGCAGGACGCAGTAAACCAGATGGTAGCTATGACGGATCTTGCGGAAAAGGAGGCGGCCGCGGAGACGATGCTGGCATCAAAGGGGTTCAGCGAAAGTGTTGTGAGCCTGACCCAAGACTCGGCGGATGTGGTAATAAACGCCAGTGAGATTGATGATGCAGGCCTTGCACAGATAGAAGATATTGTGACGAGGAAGACTGGTATAGCGCCGGAGAACGTAGTGATTACTCCGGTATATCCCGAAGGAAAGTGATACGGCCAGCGCAGGCAAAAGCCCGGAACAAAGTTACATCCCGTAAAAACGGGAGGACGTTCCGGGCTTTTTTATGTTGAGGAAATTTCTCCGGTATGCTATACTGTTTAGCAGTCTTGTTTACAGGCTATACTAGCAGTTAGGAGAGTTGAAAGGATATGCCGCAGATTACAGGTGAAGTAAAAAAAGAGATAGAAAGAAGAAGGACATTTGCGATTATTTCCCACCCGGATGCGGGAAAGACGACGCTTACGGAGAAGTTTCTGTTATATGGCGGAGCAATTAACCAGGCGGGAAGCGTGAAGGGAAAAGCCACGGCAAAGCATGCAGTCTCTGACTGGATGGAAATCGAAAAGGAAAGAGGTATTTCGGTGACCTCCTCCGTGCTTCAGTTTAATTACGGAGGCTATTGTATTAATATTCTGGATACGCCGGGACATCAGGACTTTTCAGAGG
This sequence comes from uncultured Lachnospiraceae bacterium, assembly GCA_948441955.1. Taxonomy (GTDB): domain Bacteria; phylum Bacillota; class Clostridia; order Lachnospirales; family Lachnospiraceae; genus CAPEBR01. Next base: position 8,512 of record CAOJQZ010000004.1, read on the forward strand.
ATACGTACAGAACGCTGATGGCCGCGGATTCAGCGGTTATGGTGATTGATGCGTCGAAGGGCGTGGAGGCGCAGACGAGAAAGCTTTTTAAAGTATGCACGATGCGGCATATTCCTATATTTACATTTATAAATAAGATGGATCGGGAAGCTATGGATACTTTCGAGCTTCTGGATGATATTGAAAATGAGCTTGGAATTGCCACCTGTCCGGTTAACTGGCCTATTGGATCAGGAAAGGAATTCAGAGGCGTCTATGACAGAAAGACAGAGAAAGTGGAGCTTTTTTCTGATACAAGAAAGGGAACAATTCAGGGAGAGGTAAAGAAGGTTTCGTTGTCCGAACCAGAGCTTTCCGGACTTATCAGCCAGGAGCAGAGGGAAAAGCTTGAAGAGGAAATAGAGCTTTTAGACGGCGCGGGCGCGGAGTTTGAACAGGATCTGGTAAGCAAAGGAGAGCTGTCCCCGGTATTTTTCGGATCGGCTTTAACTAATTTTGGAGTGGAGACATTTTTACAGCATTTTCTTCAGATGACAACATCGCCTCTCCCCCGCATGTCGGATAAAGGGCTGATTGATCCGATGGAGGAGGAAGCCTTCTCTGCATTTGTCTTTAAGATTCAGGCAAATATGAATAAGGCCCACAGAGACAGGATCGCATTTATGCGTATCTGTTCCGGTTCCTTTGAGGCAGGAATGGATGTATATCATATGCAGGGCGGAAAAAAGGTAAGGCTGTCTCAGCCTCAGCAGCTTATGGCCAGCGAGAGAAAGATGGTGGAAAAGGCATACGGCGGCGACATAATCGGTGTTTTTGATCCGGGTATTTTTTCTATAGGGGATACGCTTATTACTGCGGGGGAGCGCTTCAGCTATGAGGGAATTCCTACTTTTGCCCCGGAGCATTTTGCAAGAGTACGCCAGGTAGACACCATGAAGAGGAAGCAGTTTATTAAAGGGATTAATCAGATTGCCCAGGAGGGGGCAATACAGATTTTTCAGGAATTTAATACCGGCATGGAGGAGATTATAGTCGGCGTGGTGGGCGTGCTCCAGTTCGACGTGCTGAAATACCGGCTGGAAAGCGAATACAATGTAGAGATCCGAATGGATACTCTCCCATATGAATACATTCGGTGGATTGAAAATACGGAAATTGACATCTCGAAGATCTCCGGGACCTCAGATATGAAGAGGGTAAAGGATTTAAAAGGACGTCCCCTCCTTTTATTTGTGAACGAATGGAGTATCCGCATGACCCAGGAAAGAAATGAAGGACTTGTGCTGACAGAATTTGCCCGGTAGGATATTTAAGGTTAAAAAAAACCTGTCCCCACTTTGCAAACGGGAGTAAATTTGTTATAATGGATAGAAATGTAAAACCAGCAGACAGGAGGTTTCAGAAAATGGCAAAGGAAGAAAAGAATACTTATACAATAAAGACGGAGGAAAATCTGGGCGAGGTTAAAATTGCAGACGAGGTGGTGGCTATCATTGCAGGTCTCGCTGCAATGGAGGTCGACGGGGTAGCTTCTATGGTAGGAAACGCTACGAAGGAGCTGGTTAACAAGCTTGGCAGGAAATCTTTATCCAAGGGTGTTAAGGTGGATGTGCTGGAGGGCATTGTGACGGTTTCACTGGCGATGAATATGAAGTTCGGATATAGTATTAAGGATGTTACGGAGAAAGTACAGGAAAAGGTAAAGACGGCAATCGAGAATATGACGGGCCTTGAGGTTGCAGATGTTAACATCCGGGTTGCAGGAGTGGATGTGCCGGAGGAGGCTTAAGTGAAAAGGTCGGAATTGCGAGAGCATATTTTTAAAATGGTTTTTGGCTATGAATTTAACAGTGACAGCGAAATGCCGCAGCAGATGCAGCTTTATTTTGAACAGATGGAGAACGGGGAACCGAAGGAATCGGATATGGAATATATCCGAACCAAGGCCCTTGCGGTTATATTAAGGACGGAGGAACTGGATGCGCTTATAAACCAAAATACAAAGGGCTGGAAAACCACCCGTATGAATAAAGTGGATCTCAGCATCCTGAGGCTGGCGCTTTATGAGATGAAATGGGATGATGACGTACCGGAGAGCGTTGCGATTAATGAAGCGGTGGAGCTTGCCAAGAAGTACAGCGGCGATGAAGGCCCGTCATTTATTAATGGAGTACTCGCAAAGCTGGCGGCCAGATAGAGGTGGGTTCATGACAGGGAACGTATATACGGTGCGACAGGTAAATACTTATATCAAAAATATGTTTACTCAAGACTACATGCTGAACCGCATCTATGTTAAAGGAGAGGTGTCCAACTGTAAATATCATACTTCAGGGCATATATATTTTTCTCTAAAGGACGAGTCCGGAACGATTGCCTGTGTTATGTTTGCAGGGCAGCGGGGCGGGCTCGCTTTTCGTATGAGAGAAGGGCAGCAGGTGATCGTTCTCGGCGCAGTAGACGTGTATGAGAGAAGCGGCGCATATCAGCTGTATGCAAGAGAAATTCGTCCGGACGGAGAAGGCATTCTTTATGAGAGGTTTCAGGCGCTGAAAAGGGAGCTTGAGGAGATGGGCATGTTTGCCCCGGAATATAAAAAGAGAATTCCGGCATACGCGAAATGTGTTGGAGTTGTGACTGCCCCCACAGGAGCTGCAGTCCGCGATATCATGAATATTGCAAAACGGAGGAATCCTTATGTACAGCTCATCCTTTATCCGGCGCAGGTGCAGGGAGAGGGAGCAAAGGAAAGCATTATACAGGGGATTGAAATGCTGGAGAGAAGAAATGTGGATGTGATAATCGTAGGCAGAGGCGGAGGCTCCATTGAGGATCTGTGGGCATTTAACGAGGAGGATGTAGCGAGGGCGGTATTTAACTGCCGGGTTCCGATTATTTCCGCAGTAGGACATGAGACGGATACTACAATTGCTGATTATGCTGCGGATTTGCGCGCACCTACTCCTTCCGCGGCCGCGGAGCTTGCAGTTTTTGATTACTATGAGACAGAGCGGTATTATGAGGAATACAGGCAGAAGCTTTTCCGGACATTGAAGCAAAAGTTTTTATTTGTACGTATGCGCCTGGAACAATATGAAACAAGGCTTGGTTTCCTTCATCCGGAAAATAAATTAAGAGAGGGCAGAATGCGTCTGGCAGAGTCAGAGGACAGGCTCCGCAGTCAGATGAGGGAACAGCTCGGCATATCAAGACAGAGACTCCTCATTTATATAGAGAAAATGAATGGTCTGTCTCCCCTTAGAAAGCTCAGGCAGGGTTATTCTTACGTGCAGACGGAAAACGGAAAGACATTAAAGAGTATCCGGCAGGTAAAAGAAGGAGACAGAATCTGCATTCATGTAACAGACGGTCTGATTTGTGCAAGAGCTGAAGAGATAAAGGAGGAGAAGCATGGCTAAGGAAACACTGGAGGAATTGTTTGGGGGACTGGAGGAAGTAATTGATACAATGGAAAAGCCGGAAGTTTCTTTGGAGGAATCCTTTCAGCTGTATCAACGGGGAATGGAGCTTTTAAAATCCTGCAGCGACCGGCTGGATAAAATAGAAAAAAAGATGCTTATATTAGATAACGAGGGAGAGGTACATGAGTTTGAACACTGATTTTGCTGCATTAAGAGAACGTAAGGTAAAAGAGATTGAGGATATTCTTCAGGAATATCTTCCCAGGCAGAAAGGCCGTCAAAAGCTTATCATGGAGGCAATGGCATATAGTCTGATGGCCGGAGGAAAAAGACTCAGGCCTATGCTTATGAGAGAAACATACCGCCTGTTCAGGGGAAAATCAAAGGCTATTCGTCCGTTTATGGCTGCCATTGAAATGGTTCATACCTATTCCCTTGTCCATGACGATCTTCCGGCGATGGACAATGATGACTACAGAAGGGGACGCAAAACTACTCATGTCGTATATGGAGAGGATATGGGGATACTTGCAGGAGACGCTCTCCTTAATTATGCGTTTGAGACAGCATTTAAGGCATTTGTCATGGAACCTGAGGACAGTCTGATGATTGGGAGAGCCCTTGCCGTATTGGGAGAAAAGGCGGGAATCTACGGCATGATTGGCGGTCAGGTCATTGATGTAAAAAACACTGGGCGTGCAGTATCGGGGGAGGTTCTTGATACGATTTATGAGCTTAAGACAGCGGCCCTTATTGAGGCGTCGATGATGATCGGAGCCGTTTTGGGAGGGGCCTCGGAGGAAGAGGTCAAGACAGTTGAGCTTATTGCAAAGCAGTTAGGCATTGCATTTCAGATTCAGGACGATATCCTGGATGTGACAGGAACGAAGGAGGCTCTCGGAAAACCAGTGCACAGCGATGAAAAAAATGAAAAAACGACTTACGTAACATTGCTGGGACTTGAAGAGGCGGAGAAAAGCGTGGACGAAAGATCCCGTGAGGCCATAAAGCTTTTGAAAAAGCTTCCGGGTGAGAATCCATTCCTTACGGAGCTTCTTACACAGCTGATTCACAGGGACAGATAAAGAAGAGGTGCTCATATGCTGGAGCGTATACAAAAGGAAAACGATATTAAAAATTTAACGATGGAGGAACTGCCTGTTCTTGCACAGGAGATTCGGGAGTTCCTTGTGGAAAAGGTTAGTAAGGCGGGAGGCCATCTTGCGTCGAACCTGGGGGTAGTTGAGCTTACTATGGCGCTACATCTGGTTTTTGACCTTCCCCAGGATAAGATTATATGGGACGTAGGGCACCAGTCTTATACGCATAAGCTTCTGACCGGGAGAAAGGAAGGCTTTGACAGCCTGAGAAGCTATGGGGGATTAAGCGGTTTCCCAAAACGTAAGGAGAGCCGGTGCGACGCTTTTGATACCGGACACAGTTCTACTTCTATATCTGCCGGACTGGGACTTGTGGAGGCAAGAGAAATCCAGGGGGAGGACTATCAAGTTATTTCTGTTATCGGAGACGGATCCCTTACAGGCGGAATGGCTTATGAGGCGCTGAATAATGCTTCACATTTAAAAGCAAATTTTATAATCATATTGAATGACAATCATATGTCTATTTCCGAAAATGTTGGAGGAATGTCCAAATATTTGTCCCATCTTCGTACAGCAGATCTTTATACGGGACTTAAAAAGGGAGTAACAAATGTGCTTGAGCGGGTGCCTGTCGTAGGAAATACAATGATTGAACAGATACGTAAGACAAAGAGCAGTATCAAGCAGCTGGTAGTGCCGGGAATGCTTTTTGAGGATATGGGGATTACTTATTTTGGACCGATCCAGGGGCATAATATTCCCATGCTTTTAAGGGCGCTTACAGAAGCGAAAAAGGTAAAAGGGCCCGTGCTTTTGCACGTCATGACGCAGAAGGGAAAGGGCTACGAGCCGGCGGAAAGCGCGCCGGATATTTTTCATGGGATCGGACCTTTTGATATAGAGAGCGGTAAGGCGGCCGTGAAAAAAAATGCGGATACGTATACAGACGTTTTTGGAAAGGTTCTATGTGCGGAAGCGGCAAAAAATCCCCGTATTGCGGCAGTTACGGCGGCAATGACAGACGGAACCGGTCTTGCAGGATTTAAGAGGCGTTTTCCCAATCGTTTTTTTGACGTGGGAATTGCGGAGGAGCATGGGGTAACCTTTTCTGCCGGCCTTGCCGCAGGAGGTTTGAAACCTGTCTTTGCAGTTTATTCCTCCTTTTTACAGAGAGGATATGATCAGATCATCCATGATGCGGCGCTGCAGAATCTTCCGGTGGTATTTGCAGTAGACCGCGCCGGACTTGTGGGAAACGACGGAGAGACCCATCAGGGGATTTTTGATATTTCATATCTAAGTGCAATTCCCAATATGACGGTTATGTCTCCGAAAAATAAATGGGAAATGGCTGATATGCTTCGATTTTTGATGGAATATGACGGGCCGGCGGCGCTTCGCTATCCCAGAGGAACAGCCTATGACGGATACAGGGAATTCCGGGCGCCAATCGAATACGGGAAAAGTGAGTGGATCTGGGAGGAGGAGGATATTGCCATATTAAGCGTAGGGCATATGTTTGAGGAGGCAGTACAGGTGCGAAAGAACCTGAAGGACGAGGGCTTTCCGTGCAGCTTGATAAATGCGAGGTTTGTGAAGCCAGTTGACGAGGAGATGATTTTAAAGGTTTCAAAGGGACATCGTATCGTGGCTGTCATTGAGGAAAATGTAAAAACCGGAGGATATGGAGAGCATGTACTGGAATACACGGCAAGAATGAATCTTTCGGTGAAGATACTGATGCTGGCGCTTCCGGATACTTATGTAGAGCATGGAAGTATTGCAGAGCTTAGGAAGGAGAACGGGATTGACAGCAGAAGTATGACAGAAAGAATTCTGAAAGCAGTTAAGGAGTTATGACATGAAGGAGCGTTTGGATGTTCTGCTTGTAAAAAGAAATCTTGCATCGTCAAGAGAGAAGGCAAAGGCAGTAATTATGTCGGGGAATGTTTATGTGGACGGGCAGAAGGAGGATAAGCCGGGAACAGTCTTTAAGGAAGAAGCTGTAATTGAGGTCAGAGGAAACACGCTGCCATATGTAAGCCGGGGAGGCTTAAAGCTTGAAAAGGCTCTGAAGCTTTTTACAGCTGAAGTAGAGGGTAAAATCTGTACGGACGTAGGTTCGTCAACCGGAGGATTTACAGATTGTATGTTGAAAAACGGCGCGGTAAAGGTTTATGCAATAGACGTGGGAAAAGGACAGCTTGACTGGAAGCTTCGGCAGGACGAACGGGTTGTATGCATGGAAAAGACAAATATCAGGTATGTGAAGCCGGAGGACATCGGGGAGCCGGTTGATTTTTCCTCTGTGGATGTTTCCTTTATCTCGCTTAGGAAGGTACTTTTGCCGATCCGCAATTTTCTGAAAGATGAGGGGGAGATCGTCGCGCTTATTAAACCGCAGTTTGAGGCAGGCCGTGAAAAAGTGGGAAAGAAAGGTGTCGTAAGAGATCGAAAGGTTCATGTGGAGGTAATCGAAGCGGTGACAGGGTTTGCCCAACAGAATGGTTTTTTGATCGAAGCCCTCACTTTTTCGCCAATTCGGGGGCCGGAGGGAAATATTGAATATCTGGTACATTTAAGAAAATGTGAAGGAGCCGGGAAGGTCTGCAGGGGGATTGATATTAAGGCGACTGTAGACGAAGCATTCGAAATGCTTGCGAAGGGATAGAAAAAAATGGAACGTTTTTTTATTGTAACAAATGACGGAAAGGATCAGGGACAGAAGATAACAGAAAGGATCATTCATATTCTTGAAAGCTCGGGGAAAACATGTATCCGATGCAGGAAGGATGAAGACAAAAAGATCATAAGAAGTTCCATACCTCAGGAATTTGACTGTGCAGTTGTTATCGGCGGAGACGGAACATTGATTGAAGTTGCAAGAGCGCTTCATGGGAGAGACATTCCCATACTGGGTATTAATATGGGGACTTTGGGATATCTTGCGGAAGTGGAGGTCAATCATATTGATGAAGCGTTAAAGCGGCTGCTTTCCGGAGAGTATGCCATAGAAGACCGGATGATGCTGGAGGGCAGTCTGGGCGGAGCGGTCAGGGATGTTGCGCTGAATGACATTGTAGTGGCGAGGAATGGGGATCTGCGGCTGATTCATTTTAAACTGTATGTAAATGGGGAACTTTTAAATTCCTATGAGGCGGACGGTATGATTATTTCTACGCCCACAGGTTCCACTGCATATAATTTATCAGCGGGGGGACCGATTGTAGAGCCTACCGCAGCCATGATTGTTATTACTCCGATATGTTCCCATGCACTTAATACAAGCAGCATTGTATTATCTGCAGAGGACGAGCTTATCATAGAGATCGGAAAAGGGAAACACGGCAGGCTGGAGGAGGCGTGCATTGCTTTCGACGGTGCGGATACCCTTACAATGACGGAGGGAGACACAGTAACAATAAGGAGGGCTGCGTCAGCAGCAAAGATCGTCAAGCTCAGCCGTGTCAGCTTTCTGGAGACGCTGCGAAGGAAGATGAAAGGAAATTAGGGTGACATGAAGGTAAACAGGCATGCAAAAATCATAGAATTAATCCGTACACATCGGATTGAGACACAGGAGGAGCTGGCAGCCATGCTTCAGGGAGAGGGATTCCGGGTGACCCAGGCAACAGTATCCAGGGACATCAGGGATCTGAAACTTACAAAGGTTCCCGCAGACGGAGGGGGGCAGCGGTATGCGATTCATCAGGACGAACAGAACGGCATGAATGAGAAATATATGCGCGTGTTAAGGGACGGTTATGTTTCCATGGATATGGCGCAGAACATTCTTGTTATAAAGACAGTATCGGGTATGGCAATGGCAGTCTGCGCGGCGGTTGACGCTATGGAATGGAAGGAAGTTGTAGGGAGTATTGCAGGGGACGATACAATCATGTGTGCAATACGAAGTGTGGAGGATACCGTACAGGTAATGGAAAAGATCAGGAGAATTGTTCTGTAGGAGGGACAGATGTTACAAAGTTTACATGTAAAGAATCTGGCATTGATCGATGAGATTGAAGTTGAATTTGGAGACGGGTTAAACATACTGACCGGTGAAACCGGAGCTGGAAAATCTATTATCCTTGGTTCTGTAAATCTTGCTTTGGGTGGGAAATATACAAAGGATATGATAAGAACAGGCGCAGAATATGGTTTTGTGGAGCTTACTTTCAGTGTAGAAGATCCGGCTCAGATAAATGCACTTAAAGAGCTGGATATTTTTCCTGAGGACGGACTGGTAGTGCTAAGCAGACGTCTGATGGAGAAAAGGAGTGTCAGCCGTATTAATGGAGAAACAGTGACAATGGCAGTTTTAAAAGAAACAGCGTCTGTTTTAATCGACATCCATGGACAGCATGAGCATCAGTCACTGCTATATAAAAAGAACCATCTGGCTCTGGTAGACGCTTTTGCCGGAGAGCAGCTTAAGGAAATAAAGGAAAAGGCCGGGGAGGCCTGCCGGGAATACAGAAGATTGAAAAAACGGCTGAAGGAGTCCGATATGGACGAGTCACAGCGGGCGAAGGAGATTTCTTTTCTCAGGTTTGAGATTGAAGAAATCGAAAATGCCGCGCTGCGGGAAGGTGAGGATGAGGAGCTTGAGGCTCTTTTCAGGCGCATGGAGAACGGAAAACGTATTACACAAAGCGTTGTGTCTGCGTACGCCTATACAAGTGAAGGCGACACAAGCGCCAGCGAGAGTTTAAGCCGGGCAATACGTATGCTTTCCGACATTACAGGGTATGATGAAAGAGGAGCAGAGCTCTATGGACAGCTTTCGGAAATAGACAGTCTGCTGAATGATTTTAACAGAGAGCTTTCTGACTATCTGAGTTCCTGTGAATTTTCTGAGGAGGAATTTTATGAAACGGAAAACCGCCTAAATGAGATCAATCATTTAAAGACAAAATATGGAAATACAATCGGGCAGATTGCTGCATATAAGGAAGACCTGCAGGATAAGCTTATCCAGCTGGAGGATCACGAAGCTTACATGGCTGCTTTAAAGGAGGAGCTTATAAAAGCAGAAAAAAGTTATCTGAAAGCATCGGAGGAGCTTACAAAGATACGGAAGGCTCAGGGCAGACTTTTGGAGAAAGAGGTTGCGGAGGGGTTAAAGGAGCTTAATTTTGCAGATGTGCGGTTTGAAATTTTGGTGGGCGCACTTGAGGATTATACGCCGGAGGGTATGGATGATGTGGAGTTTCGAATCTCGCTGAATCCGGGACTCCCTGTAAGACCGCTTGCCGATGTGGCGTCGGGAGGAGAACTGTCAAGAATCATGCTGGCCATTAAGGCTGTTATGGCAGACAGAGATGCGGTGGAAACGCTTATCTTTGACGAAATTGATGTGGGAATTAGCGGACGCACGGCACAAAAGGTGTCTGAAAAGATGGCGGTGATCGGGCGGAAACATCAGGTGATCTGTATTACACATCTTGCCCAGATTGCCGCTATGGCAGACGTGCATTTTCTTATTGAGAAAAGAGTAAGGAGCAAGGATACCACAACAACCATCTGCTGTCTTAATGAGGAAGAGGTTGTAAAGGAACTGGCTAGGATTCTGGGCGGAGCCCGGATTACGGATGCGGTAATTGAAAATGCCCGTGAGATGAAGGAGCTTGCAAAATTTACAAAAGAAAAAATAAAATAAAATAATTGCGGCATACTAAGATAGATATCTGTTACAGGTATCTATCTTTTTTTGATGTGTCGGAGGGAAATAAAGATGTTTAAATACTGGTATCGAAGAATTTTGATTATGGCTGTTGTTTTTTTTGCTGCAGTTGGAGGGAGCTATTGTCTCATTGAGGGAGAACGCGTCGGCATGAGACAGGAAGTAAGCGGAGAGCCTTCGGAGAATACAATGGTGATTCCCGGAGGTATGCCGGTAGGCATCTACCTGGAAACAGACGGGGTTATGATTCTTGGGACGGAGAGTATTGATGCAGTTGACGGAATGAAATATAATCCGGCAGAACATCTTGTAAAGTCAGGAGATTATATTGTGGGCATAAACGGGCGGCAGATCGATACGAAAGGCCAGCTCATAGAGGCAGTGTCGCAGCTTGAAGAGGATGAGGTAGTACTCACTGTAAAAAGAGATAATAAGAAGCTGGATATTAGGTTCAAGCCGGTACAATATAAGCTTGGCAAATATAAGCTTGGCATCTGGGTGCGGGATAATACCCAGGGGCTTGGCACAGTGACCTTCCTGAATGCGGAAAGTGAGTTTGGAGCGCTGGGGCACGGAATCCATGATATAGATACGAATGAGCTTCTTAACATCTCGGACGGGACTCTTTATATTACCAGTATCCGGGATATTCAAAAAGGAGAAAGCGGTTCTCCGGGAGGCATGGAGGGACTTATTGTTTATAATAATTATAATGTTCTGGGAACAATTACGAAAAATACAGAGGTAGGGATCTTCGGAACCGTCGACAGGATCGACGCCCTTTTCTCGGATCAGGAGCCCGTGGAGACTGCAAAGAAGGAGGAAATTACAAATGGACCGGCGACGATACGATGCGCTGTATCCGGAGAGATAAAGGAATATGAAATAGAGATAAAAGGAGTAGATTACTATACAAATGAGATTAACAAGGGCCTGACTATAGAGGTGACAGATGAAGAGCTTCTCCGGGAAACGGGGGGAATCGTTCAGGGCATGAGCGGAAGTCCTATTATACAGAATGGAAAGCTTGTAGGTGCGGTAACACATGTTTTTGTCAATAATCCGACAAAAGGATATGGTATTTTTATAGAAAACATGCTTGAAATTTGTAAAAATATGTAGAAAAAGAGAATAAAACGCAGAAAACAATCATAATATGCAAAAATTTTACGATATTAATTTCTTGAATTATAATATGACGAAATATATAATGTGTTTTGACGGTTTTGTAGTATAGGAAGGAGGAATTGTGGGAAATGGGAGAAATAGCCGTGGCAATAGCCGACGACAATGAAAGAATCTTGGATTTACTTGGCGAAATGATTGATGCAGACAAAAGCTTAAATCTTGTAGGAAAAGCTAAAAACGGGGAAGACGCCTACTCGATTATTAAAGAAAAACAGCCGGATGTGATGCTTATGGATCTGATTATGCCGAAAATGGATGGATTGAGTGTTATGGATCTTGTCAACCGTGATAAGGAGATTAAAAAAAGACCCAGTTTTATTATTGTGACGGCAGTAGGACAGGAAAGAATTACAGAAGATGCTTTCAGAAGAGGAGCGAATTATTATATTCTTAAGCCATTCAATAATGAAATGGTTTTAAACAGAATAAAAAACGCGGGACATACAGTTCATCATGAAATCCGGCCGTCAGGAGGATATGAACCAGAAAGCGCATTTGAGTCCGGTATAAATCTGGAGGCGCGGGTGACGGATATGATTCATGAGATTGGGATACCTGCACATATCAAAGGGTATCATTATCTGAGAGATGCGATTATAATGGCGATTGAGGATATGGATGTACTGAATGCAATTACGAAGGTGCTGTATCCTACAGTTGCAAAAAAGCATCAGACAACATCAAGCCGCGTAGAACGCGCAATCCGGCATGCAATTGAGGTGGCGTGGAGCAGAGGAAAATTAGATACGCTGGATGATTTATTCGGATATACCGTGAGCAATGGAAAAGGAAAGCCGACCAACTCGGAATTTATTGCGCTTATTGCAGATACGATTCGTTTGGAATATAAAAACAGATAATGCTTTTCTTCCATGAAAAAATGCGGTATAATAAATAATATCGTTAAATCGGGAGGAAGAGAAGTAATGAAGAAAATACTTTTTGCAACTTCAGAAGCAGTACCCTTCATAAAGACCGGAGGACTTGCTGATGTTGCGGGGACTTTGCCAAAAAATTTTGATAAGGAAAAATATGATGTAAGAGTCATGCTTCCAAAGTATATGTGTATGAAAGAACAGTGGAAGGAAAAGCTTACGTATCACAGTCATTTTTATATGGATCTGGGATGGAGAACACAGTACGTAGGAGTTTTAGAGATACAGTACGATGGAATTACATTCTATTTTATAGATAATGAATATTATTTTAATGGTTTTGCACCATACGGAGACATGTATGCAGATATTGAAAAATTTGCATTTTTCTCCAAAGCAGTCTTAAGTGCATTGCCGGTAATTAATTTCAGACCGGATATTATCCACTGTCATGACTGGCAGACCGGACTTGTTCCAATATTCTTGGATAATTTCCGTTATTCAAATGAATATTACCGTGGAATTAAGACAATTATGACCATACATAATCTGAAATTCCAGGGAACGTGGGATACAAAAAGGGTGAGGGACATTACAGGACTGCCCCAGTATTATTTTGCACCGGACAAGCTGGAGGCTTATAAGGACGCCAATTATCTGAAGGGTGGAATCGTGTATGCAGACAGGATCACGACAGTGAGTAATTCTTATGCAGAAGAGATTAAAATGCCGTTTTATGGAGAGAAACTGGATGGCCTGATGCGCGCCCGTTCTAATTGTCTGTCCGGCATTGTGAACGGGATTGACTATGATGATTTCAATCCGGAGACGGATAGCTGTATTGAAAAGAATTACAATATCCAGAACTTCCGAAAGGAAAAGGTGAAAAATAAGATTGCGCTTCAAAAGGAGCTTGGGCTTGAACAGAATCCGAAAACAATGATGATTGGAATTGTGTCGAGACTTACTGACCAAAAGGGATTCGATCTGATTGCCTATATTATGGACGAGCTTTGTCAGGATGCCGTTCAGATCGTTGTTCTGGGAACAGGCGAGGAGCAGTATGAAAATATGTTCCGTCATTTTGACTGGAAATATCACGGGAAGGTGTCTGCAAATATTTTCTATTCAGAGGAGCTTTCGCATAAGATATATGCGGCATCGGACGCATTTCTTATGCCGTCTCTGTTTGAGCCGTGCGGCTTAAGCCAGCTTATGAGTCTCCGGTACGGAACAGTTCCGATTGTAAGGGAGACCGGAGGGCTTAAAGACACGGTAGAGGCATACAACGAGTATGAGAAGACCGGAACAGGCTTCAGTTTCCTGAATTATAATGCACATGAGATGTTAGGAACAATCCGTTATGCAGAAAAGATATATTATGACAGAAAAAGAGACTGGAATAAGATCGTAGAACGAGGAATGGAGCAGGATTTCTCCTGGAAAAATTCTGCAAAACAGTATGAGGCATTATACGATGACATGTAAGATTAAAGATATATTAAAGGATACAAATCCCCATGTCTCTTTTGAGATATTTCCTCCGAAGACGGAGGCGGGATATGGAAGTGTTTTGTCCGCGGCAGAAGAGATTGCAGCATTAAAACCGTCATATATCAGTGTAACCTATGGCGCGGGCGGCGGCACCAGTAAAAATACGGTGAAGATAGCTTCACACATTAAAAGTTTAGGAATTACAAGCCTTGCGCATTTGACATGCGTATCATCTACGAAAGAGGAAGTACATAGAGTGATTGGCGAGCTAAAGAGTCAGGGAATTGAAAATGTTCTGGCGCTTCGGGGAGATAAGCCAAAGGACAGTGATTTTCCCCTTCCGGGACAGTACAGGTATGCATGTGAACTGATTGAAGATATTAAGTCTCAGGGGGATTTCTGTATCGGGGCGGCTTGTTATCCAGAGGGACATGTGGAAACGGAGCATAAAAAGGATGATATTATAAATTTGAAATATAAGGTGGACTGCGGGGTGGATTTCCTTACAACCCAGATGTTTTTTGATAATAATATCCTGTACAATTTTTTATACAGGATAAGGGAGAAGGGAATAACGGTTCCAGTGCTGCCTGGAATTATGCCGATTACCAATGCAAAGCAGATGAAACGAACGCTGGAACTTTCGGGAACGGCGCTTCCTCAGAGGTTTGTGGCAATATTGGACCGCTTTGGCGAGAATCCTGAGTCTATGAAGCAGGCGGGAATCGCTTATGCGACAGATCAGATTATTGACTTAATTGCCAACGGTATAAATCATATTCATATTTATTCTATGAATAAGCCGGAGGTGGCGGCAGCGATCATGAGTAATCTTTCGGATATTGTGGCCGCCGTTTAAGTAAGGAAAAGGGATATGAACAGCAGAGTAAAGGAGGCTGTCCGTTATCTGGGATATGGAAGACATGCGGTAGATAAGAAGACGGAAAGACTTGTCAGGGATTCTTTTGAAGAGCTTGACAGGATTGCAAAAGGTCGGATTGTCTATCGCATCTTTGAGTTGAATATATCGGATGACGGCAGGGTCAAAATAGGAGAGCTTCACATTACAAGTAAGAATCTGGCAAAAAATATGCGGGGATGCAGGCGTGCCGTCCTGCTTGGAGCTACACTCGGGATAGAGGTGGATATGCTGATGAAACGCTATTCGCTTACAGAGATGGCAAGAGCGGTTGTTCTGCAGGCGTGCGGCGCAGCCATGCTGGAGGAGTATTTAGACGAGTGGCAGCAGGAATACGAAAAAGAGGCGCTAAAAGAAGGCTTTTATCTCAGGCCGCGTTTCAGCCCGGGATACGGGGATTTTGATATCTCCTGCCAGGAAGATATACTCAGGATGCTTGACGCCGCAAAAAAAATTGGTCTTACCATAACAGACGGACATATGCTTACACCAACAAAATCAGTGACAGCAGTAATCGGAATGAGTAAGGAGAAGGTTTTCTGCCATAAAAAAGGGTGTGAGGAATGCAGGAAAGCAGACTGCATATACCGGAGGTAATGATACATATAATTTAAAGGCAGAATACTTACAGATAAAATAAAGGAGCGTGTGCACAGATGATATTAGAAAGACTTGGAAAAGAGCTGCTGTATTTTGACGGCGGTACCGGAACACTTCTTCAGGAGAAGGGAATGAAGCCGGGTGAGCTGCCAGAGACATGGAACCTGACTCATACGGAAGAGATGGTGGATATCCACAGACAGTATTTTGAAGCAGGCAGTGATATTGTGCTTACCAATACTTTTGGGGCAAATGCGCTGAAATTTCATAACACGGAGTATGAGCTTGAGGATATTGTGGCAGCGGCCGTCGTGAATGTAAAAGAAGGGGCATGGATGGGCGTCCATGACGGAAGAGAAGTTTACGCCGGTCTTGATATCGGACCTACAGGAAAGCTTTTGAAGCCAATGGGTGATTTGAGCTTTGAAGATGCGTATGAGGCTTTTAAGGAAGTGGTTCAGTACGGCGAGGAGGCAGGAGCCGATCTTATCCATATTGAGACTATGAGCGATACCTATGAGGTGAAAGCGGCGGTTCTGGCAGCAAAGGAAAATACGAAGCTTCCTGTATTTGCCACTATGATTTTTGACGAGAAGGGCAAACTTCTTACCGGAGGGGATATCCCGTCGGCAGTAGCGCTTTTAGAGGGACTTCGGGTGGATGCTCTGGGGATTAACTGCGGTATGGGTCCGGCCCAGATGGTTCCCATATTGGAGGAAATCTTAAAGTATGCTACAGTGCCTGTTATAGTGAAGCCCAATGCGGGTCTGCCGAAGCAGAAGGACGGACAGGTTTACTATGACGTGGCTCCGGCTGAATTCGCAAAAATAATGCGTCAGATTGTAGAAATGGGGGCAAGCGCCGTGGGCGGATGCTGCGGTACGAATCCAAGGCATATCCGGGCTTTGATTAAAAAGACGGAAAAGCTTAGGAATCTTTCTCTGAGAGAAAAAAGAGAGAGGGGGGACTACACGATTGTATCCTCCTACGGAAAGGCAGTGATTTTAGGGAAGGAGCCCCGTATTATCGGGGAACGTATCAACCCTACGGGAAAGAAAAGATTTAAAGAGGCTTTGAAGGAGCATGATATTGATTATATTCTCCGGGAGGGAATTTCTCAGCAGGACGCAGGAGCACATATTCTGGATGTGAACGTAGGACTTCCGGATATTGACGAGCCGGCGCTTATGAAGGAGGTTGTTACAGAGCTTCAGAGCGTCACAAGCCTTCCTCTTCAAATTGATACCGTAGACATCCGGGCGCTTGAAGCAGCCATGCGGATTTATAACGGGAAACCTATGATAAATTCAGTGAATGGGAAGCAGGAATCTATGGATGCCGTTTTTCCGTTGATTCAAAAATACGGAGGAGCAGTTGTGGGGCTTACCCTTGATGAAAACGGAATTCCTGACACGCCGGAAGGACGGGCGGATATTGCAGGAAAGATCATTGAGGAAGCAAAAAAGTACGGCATTCATAAGAGAGATATTGTGATTGACGTGCTGGCTATGGCCATAAGCTCAGAGCCGGAAGGCGCAAAGACAACGCTTGAGGCGTTAAAGCTTGTTAAAGAGCGGTACGGCGTATGTACCGTACTGGGAGTTTCCAATATTTCCTTTGGCCTTCCCTGCCGTCCGGCTGTGAACTCGAATTTCTATACAATGGCCATGCAGGAGGGGCTTAGCGCCGGAATTATCAATCCTCTTTCCGAGGACATGATGGGTTCGTATTATTCCTTCCTTGCACTTATGAATTATGATAAGAACTGCGAGGGCTATATCAGGCAGTATGCAGGACAGGTAAATATGGCCTCCTCTTCAAAGGATGGGGGGCTAACCCTTAGGGCGGCTATTGAGAAAGGACTTAAGGAGGAAGCACATCATGGGGCGCGGGCGCTCCTTGCAGATAGAAAACCTCTTGAGATTATAAATGAGGAGATGATACCGGCCCTTGATACCGTGGGCAAAGGCTTTGAAAAGGGAACTGTATTTCTTCCCCAGCTTCTTATGAGCGCGGATGCCGCTAAGATTGCTTTTGCCGTTTTAAAGGATGCTCTAAAAGAAACAGGGGACGCGGAGCAGAAAAAGGAAAAAATTGTTCTTGCTACAGTAAAAGGCGATATACATGATATTGGAAAAAACATTGTGAAGGTACTGCTTGAGAATTACAGCTTTGATGTGATCGACCTGGGGAAGGATGTGGCGCCGGAAAAAGTGGTGGAGGCGGCCGTACGTGAGGACGCAGAGCTGGTGGGGTTAAGCGCCCTGATGACAACGACGGTGGTAAGCATGGAGGAAACCATTAAGCAGCTGAAAGAGAAGAAGCCGGACTGTAAAGTTATGGTCGGGGGCGCAGTGCTTAATCAGGAGTATGCTGATATGATTGGGGCTGATTTCTATGGGAAGGACGCAATGCAGTCTGTATATTATGCACAGAGATGCTTCGGCCGGCAGGAATCATAGACACGGTATAGAAAAACATAAAAGGAGAATCAGAAGGATGGCACTAGTGATACCAAAAAATTACGACCCCCATCTTACGGTGCGGGAGACACAGGAGGCAATCAAATATATACGGGATACCTTTCAGAAGGAATTTGGAAAGGAGATGAATCTGGAGAGGATTTCAGCGCCGCTGTTTGTAGAGAAGAGCAGCGGACTGAACGACAATCTGAACGGCGTGGAGCGCCCGGTTCAGTTTGATATGGCGGCCCTTAAGGGAGAAACTATAGAGGTGGTACATTCTCTTGCAAAGTGGAAGCGCATGGCGCTGCATGAATATAAATTTAAGCCCGGGGAGGGACTTTATACAAATATGAATGCAATCCGCCGGGATGAGGAGCTTGATAATCTTCATTCCTGCTATGTGGATCAGTGGGACTGGGAAAAGGTTATTACAAGGGAAGAGCGTACGGTAGAAAAGCTTGAAGATACTGTACGGACTATTTTTAAGATTATCAAGCATATGCAGCATGAGGTGTGGTACAGATACCCCAATGCAGTAAAGCATCTGCCTAAGGAAATTACTTTCCTTACTTCCCAGGAGCTGGAGGACCGTTATCCGGATAAGACTCCGAAGGAGCGGGAAAACCTGATTACAAAGGAATATGGCTGTGTATTTTTAATGCAGATTGGCGATAAGCTGGAAAGCGGGCTTCCCCATGACGGACGGGCCCCGGACTATGACGATTGGAAATTAAACGGCGATATTCTATTTTGGCATGATACCTTAGGCTGCGCCCTTGAAATTTCCAGTATGGGAATCCGTGTGGATGAAACATCCCTTGAGGAGCAGCTTAAAAAGGCGGGCTGCGAGGACAGGAGAGAGCTGCCTTACCACAAAATGCTTCTGGCAGGAGAGCTTCCCCTTACGATCGGCGGCGGTATCGGTCAGTCAAGGCTGTGCATGCTGCTTCTTGACCGGGCCCATGTGGGTGAGGTGCAGGCCAGCATTTGGCCGGAGGAAATGCGGGAGACCTGCAGACAGAATGATATTTTCTTATTATAAACATAGATTTTGGCATTAGGGTTCAAAACGTTTCCGTTTCTTTAAGTATCGATATACATTTATACAGATAACAGCGGACAAAAGGGAGCCTAAGGGGGAAGAAAGCCCCATAGGAAACAGTGTGTCCGGGTAGAATCTGGAGGCCAGATAAGCGCCGGGTACTCTTACAAGGATGATGGAAGCGATATTGTGCAGGAAAGAGACAAGGGAGTATCCGTAGGCGGTAAAAAAACCGCTGAAGGTAAAGGAAACTGCCGCAAAGATGCAATCCGCCACATAGGATTTCAGATACTGGCTTCCATACATAATCACAATGGCCTCGTCTGTAAATAAGGACAAAACCGGTTCGGAAATAAACTGGCAGATCACCGTAAAGAGCACACCGAAACAAAGAGCGATGGAACAGCCGTATTTAAGAGTCCGGGCTGCCCTTTCAGGCTGCTTTGTGCCGATACACTGGGCGCATACAGCAGAAATGGAGGACAGCATACTGGAGGGGACCAGAAACAAAAAACCGATAATTTTCTCCACAACGCCCACAGAGGCGGCAATGTGGACTCCTCTGGAATTTGCAATAATCGTAATAACAATAAAGGATATCTGAATCAGTCCGTCCTGTATGCAGATAGGAAAACCGATTTTCAGCATATTCCCTATGGTTGGCTTATGTAAATGAAAATTTTCTTTTTTAACTATAATTTGTTTTTTCCTTACAATAGCCGTGAAAGCAATCCCCACACTAATTATCTGGGACAGTACGGTTCCAAGGGCCGCTCCGGCGGCGTGCATATCAAAATATCCGATAAACAGGTAATCCAGAGCAATATTAAAAAAGCAGGCAAATGCTACGAATACCATAGGACTTTTTGAATCTCCCAGTCCGCGGAAAACAGAGCTTATTACATTGTAAGCGGTAATAAAAGGAATTCCCATAAAACAGATGGCCAGATATAATTTTGTTTCCTGAACAGCTTCCGCAGGGGTAAGCATAACAGCTATGACAGGATTTATACATAACAGCAGTATTACCGTAAGAAGTAAGGAAACTGCCAGAAAGAGAAGGACTGTATTTCCAATGACAGTTCTTTTTTCATGTTCCTTCCTTTCTCCCACATATCGCCCGATCATGACAGTAGTTCCCATTGCCAGTCCCACAATCATGACCGTAAGCATGTGCATTACCTGACTTCCGATAGATACGCCCGAAAGTGACGCGGCCCCGTTATACTGTCCTACAATAAACAAATCGGCCATGCCGTAAAAGGTCTGTAAAAAATTAGAAATCAAAAATGGAAATGAAAAGACAATTATATTTTTTAAGGCGCTTCCCTGTGTTAAATCCCGCTGCATGATGAATCTCTCCTTTCGCCATGTAATTATAATTCATAAACCGCTGTTTGTGAAATAGAAAAAAGTGCTGTTACAAGCACTTTTTTTCATGAATATGTTCTAAATAACAGCCGTAAGGCTTCCGAGGGATTGCGTTTCAAACAGATAAGCTTTTCCGTTTCCATAAATCTGCTGCCGGCTTCAAAGAATACAAGATTTTCTTCAGCCCTGATTTTTTCCTCCGGCAGAATGGAAAAACCACGGGACAGGCTGAGCAGTAAAAGCTGCTTTGGAAATTCCTTTACAATAACGGTGTCGTGAAAGGTCTGGTGAAACCGGCCGTACAGCTCTTCCCTGCAGAAATTGTGATAATTCTCTTCCTTAGCCTTTGTAATAAAAGGGACATGGCTGATGACATTTTCAATGGTATGGTACTTGTGAATCAGTTCTTTGGAACAGACTAAGGAAACTTTAATGCATGCAAGGGGCAGCTCGTCAATCTGTTCACTGATGCTGTGATAAAATTCCAGCATATCGGGACATATGAAAGCGTCCAGCTTAGAGGACTGCAAATCCTTAAGAAGTTTCTCTTCATCAGAAAAAATATAGGAAACGGAAACAGAAGGATATTTTTTTTTCGAAGGATTCAATGATTTTAAAATCCGTATAATCCGTTGTCGCAACGCCAATATGTAATTCCCGGGTTTCCTCTTTTATGAGCTGCCGGCATAATCCCTGATACTGTAAAGAGATATTTTTCATTCCCTCATAGAACATTTGGCCCTGGCTTGTGAGCATAAGGTTTTTCTGATCCCGGATAAATAACCTGAGATGAAGCTCCTGCTCTAAGGTGGAGATATATTTACTCATAGTGGTTTGTGCGATATGACACTCATGAGCGGCCCTTGTAAAATTTTTAAGCTCTGCCGCCTTGAAAAAATAATGTATTTTGTTTAGATCCATTTTATTTTAAACCTCATTTGTATGTGTGAACCGTATTTATTATACATCAAAATGGTTGTAATGTATAATAAAATAAAGTAAAATAGTTATGTGAAGAAAATAACAGGAGGAATATATGTTATGATACGTGGATTGGATACGACAGTGAGAAGGATAAGAAGGAGGGTGTTTGAGGAGGTTGCGAGACTTGGATTTAAAGCAAATGCCGAGACCCTTCATAATGATATGGAGGAGATTCCATACAGAATGGTAAATGATGAGACAAAGTACCGGGACAGTGTATACCGTGCCCGTTCAATCGTAAGGGAGCGTTTAAGGCTTGCGATGGGCCTGTCCCTCAGACCGGAGGACAAGCCGGTACACCTGACAGCGGGCGTGGAGGCCAGCAACATATCAGATAAATATTATGAGCCGCCGCTTATGCAGGTCATTCCTTCTGCATGTATGGCGTGTGAGGAGAAGGGCTATGAGGTCAGCAATATGTGCAAGGGCTGCCTTGCGCATCCCTGTATGGAAGTATGTCCCAAGGGCGCTATCTCTATGGTAAATGGAAAGTCCTATATAGATCAGGAGAAATGTATCAAATGCGGCAAGTGTAAATCAGCATGTCCTTATGACGCTATTTCCAAGAAGGAGCGTCCCTGCCAGCAGGCGTGCGGCGTAGGGGCCATTGAATCTGACGCCCAGGGACGGGCAAAGATTAATAATGATAAATGTGTTTCCTGCGGTATGTGTATGGTAAACTGCCCCTTTGGCGCGATTTCTGATAAGTCGCAGATTTTCCAGCTTGCCCGGGCTCTGGCCGAGGGTGATGAGATTGTAGCAGAGATTGCGCCGGCATATGCAGGCCAGTTCGGAGATAATATTACCCCGAGAAATTTAAAGGCGGCTCTTCAGGAGCTGGGCTTCTCTGAATTTTACGAGGTTGCGTTAGGGGCTGATATCGGCGCGGTGGCAGAGGCGCATCATTATGTAAATAAAGTGACGACAGGGGAGCTTCCGTTTCTTCTTACTTCCTGCTGTCCGTCCTGGGCGATGCTGGCGAAGATTTATTTTCCGGATTTGGTAGATCAGGTATCACAGGAGCTGACGCCTATGGTTGCAACCGCCCGCACGATTAAAAAGGAACATCCTAATGCAAAGGTTGTATTTATCGGGCCCTGCGCGGCTAAGAAGCTGGAGGCCATGAGGCGTACTGTAAGAAGCGATGTGGACTTTGTCATTACTTTTGAGGAACTGCAGGCTATGTTTGACGCAAAGGATATTGATCTCACAAAATATGAAGCCGAGTCCTCCTTCCACAACGCGACAGGTGCAGGACGCGGTTATGCGGTTGCAGGCGGCGTCGCAGAGGCCATTGAGAAATGCATCAGGGAATATTATCCGGGAACAGAGGTAAATATTGAGCACGCAGAAGGCCTTGCTGAGTGCAAGAAGGTGCTTGCTCTTGCAAAAGCCGGAAAGATGAACGGCTGCCTTATAGAAGGCATGGGCTGTCCTGGAGGCTGTGTGGCAGGAGCCGGAACGAACATACCGGTGGCAAAAGCGCAGAAGAAGATTAAAGATTTTGTGAAGGCATCCACAACCCCAATTCCGCCGAAGGAGCTGGAGGAGATTGAGCTGAAATAAATGGTAAACGAGACAGGATCCCGCCGTTGACAAACGGCGGGGTTGTCATTATAATTAGAAAATAGTTGTAGATTTTAAGGCCTTTAAGGCCCTGTTATATGAGGAGGAAATCATGCAGAAATACGGAGTAAATCAACTTAGAAAAATGTTTCTTGAATTTTTCGAAAGCAAGGAGCATCTTGCGATGAAAAGCTTTTCACTGGTGCCCCATAACGATAAGAGCCTGCTTCTTATCAATTCCGGTATGGCGCCTCTGAAGCCATATTTCACAGGGGAGGAAATTCCGCCGAAGAGACGGGTGACTACCTGCCAGAAATGTATCCGTACCGGAGATATTGACAATGTGGGTAAGACTGACCGTCACGGAACATTTTTTGAAATGCTTGGGAACTTTTCCTTCGGAGATTATTTCAAGAGAGAGTCGATTCACTGGACCTGGGAGTTTTTAACAGAGGTAGTGGGTTTAGATCCGGAAAGGCTTTATCCGTCGGTTTATCTTGAGGATGACGAGGCGTGGGAAATTTGGAACAAGGAGATTGGGATTGCTCCGGAAAGAATCTTCCGTTTCGGCAAGGAGGATAATTTCTGGGAGCATGGTTCCGGTCCCTGCGGACCCTGCTCAGAGGTGTATTATGACCGCGGGGAGAAATACGGCTGCGGGAAGCCGGACTGTACTGTAGGCTGTGAATGCGACCGCTATATGGAAATCTGGAACAATGTATTTACCCAGTTTGATAATGACGGACATAATCATTATACGGAGCTTGAACAGAAAAATATTGATACCGGCATGGGCCTTGAACGGCTGGCATGCATTGTGCAGGATGTAGATTCTATGTTTGATGTGGACACCTTGCATGCCCTGCGGGAGCATGTATGTAAGCTGGCAGGGGCAGAGTATGGAAAGGACGAAGATACGGATGTTTCCATCCGTGTCATTACGGATCATATCCGTTCCGTTACCTTTATGATTTCAGACGGAATTCTGCCGTCCAACAGCGGGCGGGGTTATGTGTTACGGCGCCTTTTAAGGAGGGCAAGCCGTCACGGAAGGCTTCTCGGCATTGACAGAGCATTTCTTGTGGAGCTTTCCAGGACAGTAATTGAAGGCTCCAAGGACGGTTATCCAGAGCTGGAGGAAAAAAAGGATTTTATATTCAAGGTTATTGCAAAGGAGGAAGAGCAGTTTAACAAGACCATTGACCAGGGCCTTTCCATTCTTGCGGGAATTGAAGCGGAGATGGAGAAAAAGAAAGAGAAGGTTCTTTCCGGAGAAGAGGCCTTCCGTCTTTATGATACTTACGGTTTCCCGGTAGATCTGACTATCGAGATCCTTGGGGAAAAAGGATTATCTATTGATGAGGAAGGATTTAAGAAAGCTGTAGAAGAGCAGAAGCAAAAAGCGAAGGGAACCTTTGGAGAGCACAGCTACAGCGGACGTGAGGCAAGTGTTTATGATGAGATAGACGCTTCGGTTACCAGTACATTTGTGGGATATGATCATCTTGAGGCAGATGCAAAAGTTACCGTGCTTACAACGGATACGGAGATTGTAGAGGCATTATCTGACGGAGACGAGGGAACCGTTCTAACAGAGCAGACTCCTTTTTATGCCACAAGCGGCGGTCAGGAGGCAGACACCGGCAAAATAACAGGAGAGGATTTCCTGTTCGAGGTGGAGGATACCGTGAAGCTGCCGGGAGGAAAGATCGGCCACAGGGGACGGGTTACAAAGGGCATGGTGAAGACAGGAGATGTGGTAACCTTAAAGGTAGACGCTGAAAAGAGGGCTCTTTCTGCCAATAACCACAGCGCCACCCACCTGCTTCAGAAGGCGCTTCGCATGGTGCTTGGAAACCATGTGGAGCAGGCAGGCTCTTCTGTAAATGCAGACAGACTCAGGTTTGACTTCACACACTTTTCTGCCATGAGCCAGGATGAGATAGAGAGGGTGGAAAAGATTGTCAATGATCAGATAATGAAGGCTCTTCCGGTTACGGCAGAGAATATGCCCATTGAGGAGGCAAGAAAGACCGGAGCGGCGGCCCTTTTCGGGGAGAAATACGGAGACATCGTCCGTGTGGTAAGCATGGGAGAATTCTCAAAAGAGTTCTGCGGCGGTACACATGTGGCAAATACAGGTGTGATTACAGCATTTAAGATTATTTCCGAAACAGGCGTGGCAGCAGGCGTCAGGCGTATCGAGGCCCTTACTGCCAAGGGACTTATGAAATACTATTATGAGCTTGAGGAGAGGCTCATAGAGCTTTCGAAGCTTGTGAAGGCAAAGCCGGAGCAGCTTTCAGAGAGAATCAGCCGCCTTTTGGCGGAAAATAAAGCGCTTTCTTCAGAGGTGGAGAGCTTAAAGAGCAAGATGGCCAAGGACTCTATGGGAGATATTATGAAGCAGGTTACAGAGGTAAAGGGAGTAAAGCTTCTTGCCGCTAAGGTTGAAGGAGTGGATATGAACGGCCTTCGTGACTTAGGCGACAGTCTGAAGGAAAAGCTGGGCGAGAGTGTGATTGTTCTTGCCTCGTCAGTGGACGGAAAAGTATCCCTTATGGCAATGGCGGCAAAAGAGGCAGTAGAAAAGGGAGCACACGCAGGAAATCTTATTAAGGAAATCGCGGCGCTGGTTGGCGGAGGCGGAGGCGGACGTCCGAACATGGCCCAGGCCGGCGGCAAAAAGCCGGAAGGGATTGACGATGCTATTGCGAAAGTAAGGGATATACTGAAGGCACAAATATAAGATAAAGATACCATTTTTGCAGGGGTTATGGAAGCGTTACAGTTCATTCATAGCCCTTGCTTTTTTGTGCGCAATATGGAAATCAATAAAATTTTTAAAGAAATCTCAAAAAAAGTCTCGACAAAATATTGTGAAGGTAGTACAATTGTCTTGAAATAAAATAAAAATTAAATTGTTATCGGAAATGTCTGATTTGATTTTGATAAGTCTGATATTTTTAAATACGGGAGGTGAATACCGATGGTTTTCTAATAAATGAATAAAAGGAGTGAAATACCGGTTGCTGCGAACAGAGTTTATGTATAGCGTAAAGGGGGAAAAATGAATAAACAGAATTCAAAAAAGGCCGATGGGAAAGTAATATTCAGCATCATTGGCGCTACAATAGCTTTTGGGATTGGCTCTGGTTTTGCTACAGGGCAGGAAATTATGCAGTATTATGCATCGTACGGATGGTGGTGTTTTGGTACGGCGCTTGTTTTTATGATTATCACGATCTATACGATTTTCAGTTATTCCGCTGCGGGCCACTATCAAAAGTTTGAAAAAAACTATCTGATATTTGATTATTACTGCGGTCCTGTTATTGGAAGATTCTTTGATTATTTTGCAGCATTTTTTTGTTATATGTCGTTTGCCGTTATGCTTGCCGGGTCGTCGGCCCTGCTGCATGAGCAATGGGGCGTGCCTGATTATATCGGAGGAATTATTATTGCAGTTCTTGCAGGAACGGCAGTGATATTTGGCTTGAACGGCGTAGTAAATGTAATTGGAAAATTGGTCCCGTCATGATTGTTTTTTCCATTATTGTGGCCATATATTCGTTAATATCTACGGCGGGAAATATTCCTGAAAATATCAGCATGATAAATTCGGGGCAGGTTGAAGTTATGAGAGCCGGAAATAATTGGTTTATGGCAGGCCTGTCGTACGGAGGATTTGTATTGTTATGGTTTGCATCCTTTGTAACTCAGCTTGCCAGGGAACATAGCTTGAAAGAGGTTTATACAGGAGTGTGCTGCGGCCAGCTTATAACAAATTCCTGCGGCGTTGTTCTGGCGTTTGCTTTGATAGGCAGTATAACACAGGTTGCCGGCACGCAAATTCCAAATTTAGTCTTGGCGACCAATATCGCTCCAGGACTTTCCTATGTTTTTGCAATCATTATTTTCATAGCAGTATTTTCGTCAGCCGCGCCGCTGCTCTGGACAAGCGTCCAGAGGCTGGCTTCTGAAGGGACGGCAAAATATAAAGCTATAACGATTATACTTGTAATAGCGGCTTTGGTTATTGCCTTCTTTGTCCCATTTAACAGACTAATGAACATCTGCTATGTGATTAATGGTTACGGCGGATTTATTCTTGTGGTATTTATGCTGGTTAAAGATGTAAAAACATATATCATACGAAAAGAGCATAAATGACGTATGGTTTAATAAAATATTGTGAGGAGGACGAAATACATGGCTTTTTATGAAGATAAGGTTATACCAATTCTGAAAAAAACAAGTACCGCTATGCAGGCAACGCCTCATATGCAGGATATTTTAAATGGCACAGTGCCTGACGAACGGTTCAAATTTCAAATACTGCAGAATCATCAATATCTTTTGGACTATGTAAGATGCTGGGCAGTGGGACTTTCAAAATGCACTTGTTATGAAGAGATGAAAGAATGGTATCCGATTGTTAAAAGAACATTTGAAAAAACGATAGAAATGAATCGTGAATTCTGGGCGAAAGAAATAGGCGTATCTCTTGAAGAAATGGACGCTGTTATTCAAGCTCCGGGGAAACGGGCGTATACGTCCTTTCAGCTTATGTGTGCGGAGCAGGGAGGGCTGGCGGAGAATCTTATGGCATCTCATCCCTGTAATGCTTTGTATATGTACTTTGCAGAGGACATGCTTCCAAAATGTACTCTGCCAAAAGAGCACAAGTCGTATATTTGGCTGGCGTATTATGTAAGCGATGGATATAAGGAAATTGTTGAAACAGAAGCACGTATGATAAAGAAGCTATGCGATCACAAAACAGAGAGGGAACAGGCGAAATTGCTTGAAATTCTTGCAACAAGCTGCAATTATGAGGTTATGCAGTTTACGGAATTATATTATGAAATGAAAACGTGGCCTTTGGATGATATATTTCCGGCGAAGTTCACCACAATTGCAGAATGATAACCGCCTGTAATTATTGTCAATTGTCCGTAATTTTCCAAAAAAATGTTGACGTAGGCTAAATATGTGATATAATCTTATGTAGTGCAGTAAATATACCCGAACAGTCGTATGATGCACAATATAGGACTGGAGGGGAGGTTAGGTGAGTCTATGTCAAATGTAATCGTTAAAGAGAACGAGACGTTAGATAGCGCTTTACGCAGATTCAAAAGAAATTGTGCGAAGGCAGGCATTCAGCAGGAGATTCGTAAAAGAGAACATTACGAGAAGCCGAGTGTGAGACGTAAGAAAAAGTCTGAAGCAGCCAGAAAGCGTAAGTATAACTAATATGTGCAGCGAATAGGGGAGTTCGATGGAACGCCCCTGTTTTTTGTCATATAGAAACTTCAGAAAAACTTTTGTTTTATACAGGGTGTATCTTTAGATTTGATTGATATATTGATTACAGCAAATGAAGAAAGGACTGAATATTATGTGGTGGAATAAGGTGATATTTGGATGGAGCGTGTACCATGTGGTATTATGGTTTTTAACCTACAGTATTTTAGGATGGATTGTAGAATCTATATATATGTCTATCTGTAACAGGAAAATAACAAACAGAGGTTTTACAAAGGGACCTATGTGTCCGATTTATGGATTTGGCGCGCTGACAGTTTTTTTCCTTTTAAAGCCTTATAGTGATAATCCTATCCGCCTGTTTTTTATGGGCATGTTTCTTGCTACGGCATTAGAGTTCATAACAGCGCGGATTATGCAGAGGGTTTTTGGAGAGATATGGTGGGATTATCGCGAGAAACCTTTTAATTATCAGGGAATTATCTGCCTGGAGAGTTCTGTTGCCTGGGGATTTTATACAGTAGGATTGTTTTTGTTTTTACATAACATTGTTGTAAATATGGTAGACAGTCTTCCGCTTCTGGCAGGAAAAGTGATTGGAAGTGTTATCCTTATATTATATATGCTTGATTTTATGATGGCCATGTACAGGGAGAAAAAGGATGACCTGCCAGATAGAGTAGCCGAGTGGAAGGATAACCTGCTGGAACGCTTTACAAGGGAATAAAGTCAGTCAGCTCGTGGTAGAGCCGCCCGATGGGCAGCCCTACCACATTGTTGTAATCACCCTTTATCTCTTTTACATGAATAGCAAAGGGGCCCTGTATGCCGTATGCCCCGGCTTTGTCAAAAGAATCACCGGATTCCACATAGGCATGCAGGTCTTCTCTTGTAATCTTATAGAGAGTTACATCAGTTTTTTCATAGAAAGTACGGTGAGACTCTTCTCCGTCTTTATACATCATAAGGGACACACCGGTGTAGACCTGGTGTGTACGGTCTGCAAGCAGAGAGAGCATGTCATAGGCTTCAGATTTGTCAGACGGCTTTCCGAGAATTTCGCCCTGGTAGACAACGATGGTGTCAGCGCCGATTACGATAAAGTCTTCCTCTGCTGTCTCCGCTTCTTTTTTGGAGTTAAAAAACCGGAGATATACATCCCTGGCTTTCTGAAAAGCAAGATCCATGACCGCGCCGCATGGCGCCGCCTTTGTGATTTTCTCCTCTGCGTAAGAGGGGAGAACCGTGAAAGATAGGCCGGCCTGTTTAAGTAATTCCTTTCTGCGGGGTGACGCAGATGCTAAAATATATCTCATGTCAGATTCCCTCATCTATAATATGAATAATATCTCCTGTTTTAAGCTCCTGCTGGAACATCCCCGGAGCTCCGTTTACAGTCAGTATAATCCTGCCCTTTGGATGCTTAATATCAATGCCGGAATGTTCGATCATATCCATCAGATAATAAGGCTCGCCGTTTTCCTTGCCGGGAAGACGTAAGGGGGCGTTGTTTAAATGAAGGAGGACATCTGGTCTGGGAGGCGTAATTTCCGGTTTCGGAGAGATACGCTGTGGAGCAGGGGCGGGTACCCAGTCCGCCTCATTGTCTTCGGGCAAATCCCGGTCTTCGTCATTCTCTTCGGAAGCTTCTTCTAATAATGTCTCAGAACTTTCTGCTTCGGAAATATGATCAATGACAGAAACAACCTCCCAGTCCAAGGAGTCTGTTTCAATGGCGCTGTGGAAATCAAATTCCTCAAGGTCTATATCGGCCTTACTTTCTTCCTGTATTGTTTTTTCTGCTTTGTCAGACCCGGCCTTATCTTTATCCTCCTCTGCATCGCCATGGTTCCGTATACGGATAATATCCCCGTTTCGAAGAGGGGCGTCAAGGGGGGCGGCCTGTCCGTTTAGCGTAAGTTCATCTGCCTCGGAGGCTCCTTTCAGGTCGCCGAGACGGAGGCTTGCAGATACTCCGGGAGAAGCAGGGACAAATTCAATAACGTCTCCTGCATGGATGACATCAGAGAGCTTTCCTTCTTTTTTATTAATAAGAAGAGAGGCAGGCGCTCCGGCCTGACCGTAGAAGATTTTCCGTTTTCCGTTAATGGTTATCACAAGGCTTAAACCTGTCTGGCCTAAAATATCCTGGAAACTGTAACCGTTCATCATCAAAAGGTTTAAAGCTGTGAAGCTTCCGCTTCTGAATAATTTGGCCGGCTTTCCATTTAAAGTTACCCGGAAGCTGTCATTAATCAGGTTCAGTCCTGAGGACACGACGATTCCGAGAGGAGTGGCATATTCCGGATTATTTAAATCATATTCATCCGAGTAAGCATTTGTCCTGAAATTATTTCCTGCAATGGCAATCCGGTTGGCATCCATTTTGAGGGCGGCGGTAAGCCCTTCCTTCAGGCCGGCAAGCTTGCTGCCGCCGCCGGCAAGAAACAGGGCAGACGGGGCGCTGCCGTTGACTTCAAGGATTTTATCAGCAATCTCCCGGCATAAAACTTCTGAAGCGCTCTGAATTGTGAGGAGCAGTTCTTCCTGTGAAACGGTATGTTCAAAGCCTAAAATGTCTGTAAAGGTTACTTCCTGCTGCAAATCAATCTGTGCTTTTACTGATTCGGCAGTGGAAAAGTCCACCAGATATTCCTTCATAATCATTTCAGTTATCTCGTCGCCGGCTACAGTCGCCATTGTGTATCCAATAACGCTGCCGCCGGTACAGACAGCAATATCGGAGGTTCCTGCGCCGATATCCACCATAACCAGATTAAGAAGCCTTAAGTTTTCAGGAATTGCCGCATTAATGGCGGCTATAGGCTCAAGAGTAATGCTTACAACATCCAAACCGGCTTTGTTCATAGTGGTATAAAGGCTTTCTATGACCTCACTGGGCAGAAAGGTAGCGATAAGATCCGCTTTTATATTTTTCCCCCGGTGATCCTTTAAGCTGGATATCATGTATTGGTCCAGATAATATTGACAGACTGTATAGCCCACAAGATAGAAGCGCCTGGAGTCGTTTTCAGCCGCATTTTCAGCGTCAAATAATTCCTCGGCCCGACTGATGGCGCCTGCTTCCAGTCGGCTTATCATCTCGTCGTCAATAAGCTTTGGACCTGGAAGGGTAAGCTCATAATCGGCCCGTTTTGTTCTAAGGGCCCGTCCTGCAGCCGCAACGCAGACACGGTTTAGCTGAAAACCGAGCTTTTCCTCCAGCCTTTTTTTAACTTTGCCAGCCAAAACGGATACCCGCTCTATATTCTCAATCTGTCCGTCCATCATCGCACGTTCCGTATGTTCTTCCTTTTCGATGGCGATGATATTTACCTTACCGTCATTTACTGTTCCTACCATGCCGATAATGCTGCGTGTTCCGATATCCAAGGCAAATATTGTGTCTTCCGGCTGAGGTTTTAACGCCCCTTTCTGTTCTTCTGCCATATACGATTCCTCCTGTGCTGCATAAGTGATATTTTCCTAAATAGTATTATAGTAAAATTGTTTTCTAATGTAAATCTTTAAAATAAAAATCTAAAAATTATATGTTGTCTATCCTGTAAAACTCATGCTATATTAGAAATAATACCAATGTACAATAAGTTATATTCTGATGAAGAATTATTAAGGGGGGTTAATAAAGTATGAGGCGGAGGATAGCATCTCTGCTTGCGTTTGTTCTTATCTTTACATCAGGTCTTCATGCTTTTGCATCAGAACCGGATTGGGAGACAGGAGAAAACATAGGGGGAAGCAGCGTTTCTTCTATGCCGGAGCCAGACGCAGCAGAGCAGCAGGAGAAAGAAAAAGCAGAAGCGTCAGAGGAGGAGTTTAAAGGACAGGTGAACGTTGCTGTCCGTTCAGCAGTACTGTTGGAAAAAAGTGTGGAATTTACAGTTTCCCTTACAGGCAGACCGGATAAAAAGGTGGTGCTTGAGGCGGATACAGGAAAAAGCGGGGACGAAAGCGGAGTTACTTTTGAAGGCCTTGCGGAGGGAAACTATACGCTTACAGTAACGGCGCCGGGGTTTGCTGTCTACAGTCAGGAGATTGTTGTAGAGGGCTGGGCCTATTCCGTTGAGCTTACTACGGGAATGGTGAAATACGATGAAGGAATTCCCCATCCGGGTATTCTTTTAATCGGTGATGCGAACGGCGACGGTGTGGTGGATGACACGGACAAGGACATACTTGTGGATGCCATTGATACCGGAAGCCAGCTGCCGGAGTATGATATTAACGGTGACGGCACGGTTGACATTGTGGATTTGGAGTATTTCGCAAAAGGATACAAGGTCAGCGGGGACACAAGCTCTACAGTTGAAGTCAGCGTGCCGGCAGAGGCGGTTGATATTAAATGTGACGGAGCAGCCCAGGGGGATTTAAGCGCTTTGCTGAAAAATGAAAGCAGTGTAAAGATATCAGCTGGGGACGGAGCAGAGATTTCAGAGAATAATCCGGTTTCTGTAACCTTTGATTTTCCGGAAAAGGGAGAATTCACAATAGATGGAATTGTGATTGAGACCGGCGGTGAGGACCGGATAGAGGAGGCAGTCGTTGGGATTGACTATGTAGAAAACGAAGTAAAGCAGCACCTGGATGTGCCTATTGAGGAAGAAGTTATGTACCTTCTGGAAAAAGAGAGTGTTCGGAAGGAGATAAAGTCGGACGGGACAGTCTGTATCCATCTGGGTTCCCAGATTGCAGTTAAGAAGGTTACCCTGACAATTATGGGGATGAAAAAGAACAAAACCCTTGCAGAAATCTCAAAGGTGGAGTTTGTAAACGGTATGGAAAACCGTATTCCGGAGCCGGAAATGAATATCCCGGAAAATCTTCAGGCAGAGCCGGGAAATAAGAGCTTTGCTGTTACGTGGGATCTCTGTGTAAATGTTACGGGATATGAGGTGCTGATTACACACGGAGAAGAGCAGGAGGTAAAGTCTGCAAAGGGAAATGCTCTGTCCGTGTCTTCGCTGAATGGTGAAAAGCTGGTAAATAAAGAAGAATACGAAGTAAGGGTACAGTCTGTAAACGGCCTGTGGAGGAGCGGATACAGTAAGCCGGTAACTGTGGCGCCAAAGACGGATAAAAAGCCGGATGCCCCGGATAATTTAAGGGCAGCGGGGCAGTTTAAGGCAATTCAGGCTTCCTGGAAAGCAGTAAAGGATGCGGATACCTATAATCTGTATTACCGGGAAAAGGGATCAGGAGATTACATAAAAAGAGAAAAAATTACGTCTAACAGCTATGTGCTGACAGATTTAAAGAATGAGACAGAATATGAACTTTATGTGACAGGAGTTAACGATCTGGGAGAGGGAAAGCCGTCTCATACAAGCGTGGCAAAGACGATTAATCCGGATCCGGCACAGGTGCCGAAATATAAGCTCATTAATGCTTCGGAGGAAGGAAAAGTAAGCGCTCATATCACGGATGCACAATATCTTTCAGGGGACATGAAGGACAGTCCGTTAGATGAGAATGAGAAGGAAGCGTGGGGAACTGTGGATAACAATCCGTTTTCCTATCATTATGACAGTACCTGGGATTCCGGAGGATATAATAATATAGGTCAGCCATTGAAAAAAACGCATGGTCTTGTCTATGAATTTGATAAGGCTTATCCGATAAAGGCCTTTGCACTTATAGAAGCAATGCCGGGAAATGTCGATTACGGGTATGTGAAGGTGCGCTACTGGGATGAAAACGGTACAGAAGTCAGTCTTGGAAACGTATCCATTCAGAAGAAGTCAGACTCAAAAAATCGAAGTTATTATATGATAGAGCTGCCCCGGAAGATTACGGCTGCAAAGATTCATTTTGGGCTTGCCCGTGCGCTCTCAACAGGGTCTAACACAGTAGCAGAAGTTTATTTCTACCATTATGATTCACTGGAAGATGATATTATGGCGCTTTACGCGGATGATCTGCATACGGTACTGCGCGAAGATGTAACACAGGAGATTATTGACGCCCTGAGAACCAGGCTGAAGACGCCGGACCCCATAAGCGGGGAGTATCATCCGGACAGAGACAAGCTTGAAAGAGAGCTTAAGACAGCGGAGGAGATTCTGAACGAAACAAATTTGGCAGAACCGTATCTGGTTCATAACGATATAACAACGAGTGATGTGAACAGAGGCTTTGGCGGCTTAAACGCATGGCAGCCTCTTGGCATTACAGCCGCTGCGGGCCAGGAGATTACTGTATATGTAGGGCATAATAGTAAGAAAACAGGAGAAACCGCGAATCTGCAGCTTGTGGCGACCCAGTATCACAGTGAGTCAAGCGGGGTAAGCAATGTGGTGAATCCCCCAGGGAAGACAGCGCTTTCCATTGGGAAGAATGAAATTACGATTCCTAAGCTTGGATCTGCAGAGGGAGAGAATGGGGGAGCATTGTATATCCAGTATACCGGGAAAAGTGCTGATGATAACTATGCGGTAAGAGTAAGCGGAGGTACAGAGGTTCCTACGCTGGATCTTTATAATGTAAGTGACAGGAATGAAAGACTAAGTAAAGCAGAGAGTTACCTTACCGAGCTGGATGAGTACGTAAATCATATCAGCGAGCTTCATGGAAAGGCTCACGGCGAAAAGTATAAATATGATGCGCATAACTGTATATTAGGAGCCTCTGATATTATGCTGGATACCATGCTTTTGTCCCTTCCGGCACAGCAGATCTGGGCGGGCACAGGAAGCGGAGGCGTGTCCGAACGGGCACAGAAGCTTATAAATTCTATGGATGCGGTAGAGGGAATGATGCATCTGTTCTACCAGCACAAGGGATTGAACAACAATGCGGAAAATGCGATAGACAGATATCCTTCGGGACATCTGAATATCCGTTATCAGAGAATGTTTGCAGGGGCATTTATGTATGCTTCCGGCAGCCATATCGGAATCGAATGGAATGAGACTGCAGGTATGGCAAACTGTATGCCGGTTCAGGCGGACGCAGAAGGAAGGTATGTGGACGGAAGATATTTCGGATGGGGAATTGCTCATGAAATCGGTCACTGTATCAATCAGGGGAGCTATGCGGCTGCGGAGATTACAAATAATTATTTCTCCGTCCTTGCACAGGCAAAGGACACGAATGACAGTGTGCGCTTTAAGTATGGTAACGTGTATGAAAAGGTAACATCCGGTACAAAAGGGCCTGCATCTAATGTATTTACACAGCTTGGCTTATACTGGCAGCTGCATCTGGCATATGACAATGGATACAATTATAAAACCTACGAGAATCATGGGGACCAGCTTGATAATCTGTTTTTTGCACGGGTAGACAGCTATTCCAGAGTTCCGGGAAGAGCGCCGGCGCCGGACGGCGTCACATTGTCTCTTTCCGGCGGCAGGGAGCAGAATCTGATGCGGCTTGCCTGCGCGGCGGCAGAAAAAGATATCCTTGAATTTTTCACACGCTGGGGCTTTACTCCGGATGAGGAAACAGTGGCTTATGCCTCCCAGTTTGATAAGGAAACGAGGGCAATTTATTATGTAAATGATGAAGCCCGGGTATACCGCCTGCAGAATAAGGGAAGCTCGTTAGATTTAAAAGGCACAGTGGAGGCAGTGGGAGACGGCACGAAGGCAGCAGTAAACCAGGCATCGGCAAACCAGGTAGACTTTGTGCTGGAATCCAGGACAATTCCGGAAGAGGATGTTTTAGGATATGAGATTGTGCGGGGCACTGTTTCCGGCGGTGTTATGACAGAGGAACCCGTGGCATTTGTGACAGCGGAGGCGGCAAAGACAGGAACCTTCAGCGATTATGTAACAACCATGAATAACCGTGTGGTTACCTATAAGGTTACTGTGATTGATAAATATCTGAACCGTTCGGCGGCAAAGACGCTGGAGCCTGTAAAGATTGAGCACGACGGAAGCATTGACAAGACAGGATGGAGCATCAGTACAAGTGATATGACAGCGGTGGGCGATGCACAGCAGAAGCCCGAGGATGCGGCGGATCACACCTGTGAAAAGGAAGATGAGGAGCTGGCAGAGAAGGCAATAGATCAGAATTCTAACACCTCCTATATTGGTACTGCAGGGGCGAATGCGGAGATCGTTCTGGAATTCCATAGGCCTCTTACCATTACAGGACTTAAGTATACAGCTTCTGAGGGAAATCCTGTAAAGGACTACGAAATTTATGTCCGTGACGGAGAAGGGTGGAAGAGTGTTTCGACAGGAAGCTTTAGGGGAGATCAGGTGGAGACAGTGTATTTTGAGAGTGAAAAGAAAGGAAATATTGCTTCCTATAAGACAACGGCGCTTAAGCTGGCAGTTAAGAATATGGCAGGGAAGGATGTTGCGGTTTCAGAACTGGATGTACTTGGCGTGACCGGTGACAATGTGGATTTCAGGCATTCTGATGAAGGAAAGGCGGCAATCGGAATTCTGAAAAGTGATTTTACATATGGAAAGAAGGAGGAAGTGATCCCGAAGGGTTCCCTTGTATTTACAGGAACATACAAGGGAAATCCGGCATATAATGTCGTCGTGCTTTATGACCAGGAAGGCAATGTTGTAGGTGGGATCAATGAAAAGGGAGAGATTAAGGCATATCAGACAATTTTAGCAGATGTTCCGGATACAGGCAATATTCAGGACGTTTCAGACGGCACATGGATTTATTGGATTGAGCCCCAGGATACCGTTGATCTGACGAAGCTTTCTAAGGTGCGCGCTGAGCTGTACCGTGTGGATAATGCGCTTACCAATGAGGGGGAGCGTATGGTCAGCGATTCCTTGTTTGAAATTATGCCAGAGATGTTTCCGGAAATTCAGATAGGGGAGTAGGATATGAAAAAAAGTAGATTGCGGCTTTTTCTGGCTCTGCTGGCCGTATTGGCGGTTCCGGCAGTTTCGGCTGCCGCCGCAGATACAGGAGAGGAAACCATTGAATTAAGCAGGAGCGGGCAGAATGCAGAGGTGAGAATCGGAATTCCAAAGGCAAAAGGAGAGGGGCTTTCCTCTCTTCAGTTAAGCCTCAATGTGACGGCAGACAGTCCCGGAGTATCCAATGTTTCCTTTCAGTTTGGCGGACTTGGAAGTGCAAAGGTAAAGGAGTATCGTTACAATCAGGAAAGCGGTATTTTAAATCTCTACATTGCAGGAACAGAAGGGATTTTCAGCCAGAGTGACGAAAAGCTTTTTCTTGGGACCATTGCTGTTTCCGATGCAAACGGGGCGGCGCAGGCATTTTCTGTCCGTGTACCAGAGGAAGGGGCGCTAAAGTTTCCGGGAGGATCTAAGACAGAGGCAGTAAGTTTTACAGATATACCAGAGCTTCATATAAGCTTGGGAGAAAATGCAGATGAGAGTGTACCAGGCGGCAGCGTACCGGGAAATAACGGTGTAACCGGGGGATTTGGAGGAACTGCATCGGAGTGGCAGAGCGTCGATGCAGCCAAAGGATATGACAGAAACCGGTATACGAAGGAAAGCTACAAGGTCATGGAGGACGCACTTCAAAAGGCAGAGAATATATTAAAATCAAAGGATGTCTCGGAAAAAGAAAAGGAAGAGGCCCTTCAAAATCTGGAGAATGCAATGGGAGCGCTGGAAAACAACAGTCCTACAAGCGCAGAGGAAAAGCATAGTAAAAGACAGAAGGAATCAGACGGAGCAAGACTTGCACCCTCAAAACCAATTCTGCTCTATGTGATGATTGGTATTCTTTGTGTTCTTCTTTTCATGGCGGGACTGTACTGGGTTATATACAGGCAGAGTCAAAGAAGACAAGAGTTTTTACAGGGAAAAGGATAACCATGGACTTTATAGGGGACACATGGTATACTGTATTTGCTTCGGGAGTATATGATTTTTATGCTCTGTGAGATATGGAGTATGCCCGAAAAGAGAGATAACGGAGGAATACTATTATGTATATCAGCGAAATTACAACCTCGGCGCCTAAAGATGAGAGGATGCCCTTAGAACGGAAAATGTACGAGACATTAGATAAGCTTAAGATTCCCTATGAGCGTGTGGATAATGATCCGGCGGCCTCTATGGAGGAGTGCGCGGCGATTGACAGGGCAATCGGGACAGAGATTCGTAAGAATGTCTTTCTGTGCAACCAGAAGAAAACTACTTTTTTCCTTCTGGTTATGCCTGCGGATAAGGCATTTGATACGGCTTCCTTCAGTAAGAAGCTTGGAGTGTCCCACATGTCCTTTGCACCGCCGGAGAAGATGCTGGAGCATTTAGGGACAACGCCGGGTTCGGCCAGCGTTGCCGGACTTCTTACGGACGAGGACGATTATGTGCAGGTAATTATTGATAAAGAGGTTGCAAAAAGCGAGTGGTTTGGATGTAATCCGGGGATTAATACCAGCCATTTGAAATTTAAGACTGAGGATCTTTTGAAAAAATTTCTGCCCCATATTCATCATAGACCGCGAATTGTAGAACTGTAAACTTTTGAAAGAGGATTTGTTATGCGGAAAATGTCGGAAGATGAACTTAAGAGCCGGATTGCAAAAAGGAAAGAAGGAGAGCGTCTGTCCCTCTGCTCCTGCGAGTTCTATGGGATGGATCTGAGAGGATGGCGGCTTTCTGATATTGATTTTACTTTAAGCTCTTTTCAGGAGGTTATTCTGGACGGCGCGGTTTTTTCCGGCAGCAGTGTGGAGAACGCGCTGTTTGACGGCTGCTCCATGAGTAGGGCGGATTTTCGGAATTCCCGTATGGTTACGGCATCTTTCCGTTACTGCGATATGCGGGAATGTGATATCCGGGGTGCAGATCTGTTCGGAGCAGTTTTGGAATATGCAAAGCTTGAAGGAATTATTTCCGACAAGAGTACCAAATGGTTTCGGCTTCATTGTCCGGAGAAGGGAGCATTTCTCGCATATAAAAAATGTATGAATGATCGTCTGGTACAACTTCTTGTACCTGCGGATGCAAAACGGACCTCAGCTACCCGTCCGTCCTGCCGCTGCAGCAAGGCAAAGGTACTGACGATCAAAAGCTTCGATTACCGGGAGAGCTTTGACGAAGCATGGTCTTTGGTAGACGAAAATTTTGTTTACAGAAAAGGACAATGGGTGGAAGTAACGGATTTTAATGAGGATAGATGGCAGGATTCCACTACCGGAATTCATTTTTGGCTGACGCGGGAGGAGGCAAAGGCATATTGATTATGAAAACAGCAGAGGAATTAAGACAGTTATTATACAGTATTGACAGAAAGGGCTATCCGGCATATAAGGGAACAAAGGGGAGCTACCGTTTCGGGAAATATGTGCTGGTTATCGATCATGTACAGGGGGATCCGTTTGCGGCGCCGTCTAAGCTTCATATTGAAGTGGAGGGGAAGACGGCGGCATTTCCGGAAAGACTTTATGATAAAAAACATAAGCGTGTTGCACTGCAGGACTACCTGACCAGATGCTTTGAAAAGCAGACGGCCGAGTATTCCTTTCAGGCTAAGGGTTCAGGAAAAAGCGGTATCCTGTCTGTAACAAGATGCGGGCAGGAGATATTGGAGCGCAGCGCCTGTACGGTGAATCCGGCCAATGGAGCTGTGATCGTGCGCTTTGAGGCAGGATTTCCGGCCAATGGAAGAACCATTAATGCAAGAGAACTTATGAAGATTTTGTTTGATTTTCTGCCGGAATGCGTGGAGAACGCATTGCTTTACAGAAATCAGGACCGTACCAGAGCAGAAAAGGTGATGGAGCTCTCCGAGGACAGGGAGTATATCCGAAGCCGTTTAGGAGAGCTGGGCCTTGTGGCTTTTGTGGCAAACGGCGCTGTCCTGCCCCGGGAATCAGGAGTTTCCCAGCGTCCTATGAAAGGGGCGGTGAAATTTGTATCGCCGGAATCTATGGAGGTATCTATGAATCTTCCATATAAAGGGAAGATTACCGGAATGGGGATTAAAAGGGGAATTACCCTTATTGTAGGCGGCGGATATCACGGTAAGTCTACTCTTCTTAAAGCGCTTGAAGCAGGGGTATATCCCCACATTGCCGGTGATGGGAGGGAGTATGTAGTGACAGAGGACTGTGCGGTTAAGATTCGCGCGGAAGATGGGCGGAGCATTAAACGGACAGATATTTCCATGTTTATTAACGACCTGCCAAACGGAAAGAATACAAAGGCATTTTCAACAGAGGATGCAAGCGGCAGTACTTCTCAGGCAGCAAATGTGATTGAAGCGATGGAAGCGGGAGCAAGTACATTTTTTATTGATGAGGATACAAGCGCCACTAATTTTATGGTGCGGGACGAGTTGATGCAGCAGGTCATTCACCGGGACATGGAACCGATTACGCCTTTTATTGAAAGAATGCAGGATTTGTATGGGCTTTTAGGGATTTCTACAGTTCTTGTTGCAGGAAGCTCAGGCGCCTATTTTCAGGCGGCTGATACGGTTGTGCAGATGGACCGTTATGTTCCGAGGGAGATTACGGCGCGGGCGAAGGAGGCGGCAGCCGCCTATCCATCCCTAGAGCTTCCCAAGGAAGGGGCAAAGAAGCCTTCCTTTGAGAGAAGGCCGCGGAAAAATCCGGGGATTATCCATAAGGGGCGGATTAAGATTAAGACAATG
Organism: uncultured Lachnospiraceae bacterium; assembly: GCA_948441955.1. Classification (GTDB taxonomy): domain Bacteria; phylum Bacillota; class Clostridia; order Lachnospirales; family Lachnospiraceae; genus CAPEBR01. The sequence goes on from CAOJQZ010000004.1 coordinate 49,080, forward strand.
GGAAAGGACGGTGTGCAGCTTAATCACGAGACTGTAGATCTGCGGTATGTGGAACAGCTTGTGGATTATGAGCAGCTTACCTGTCTTGGATATATGCTGAAGCATATGGAGGAAGAGCTGTTTGACGGAAAGAAAACGGTACAGGATATTGTAGAAGGGTTCGTGGGGGAGATAGAAAAAAAGGGCTTTGAGACAGTAAACGACAGGGGATATCTTGCCGGAAATCTGGCGCTTCCAAGAAGACAGGAAGTCTATGCATGCGTGAACCGCTACCGGGGGCTTAAGCTTTGACGCTTAAGGTTATCGCACGGGTCTATACAGATTTTCCTGAGAAATTCGGCGTGCCTAGGCAGAGCGGTCTTGCGGATACGAAGGGAAGGATCGTGTTTGAGCCGGAGTATGGAAAACCGGAGGCTTTAAAAGGAATCGAGGAGTTTTCTTATCTGTGGATCTTATGGGGTTTTTCCGAGGTGCCGGAAGGGAAATGGAGTCCCACGGTGCGTCCGCCGAGGCTGGGAGGAAATAAGCGTGAGGGCGTGTTTGCTACCCGTTCTCCTTTCCGCCCCAACCCTGTGGGATTGTCCTGTGTGAAACTGGAGGGAATTGAAAAAAGGCCGGAGGGTCTTGCGCTTAGTGTGTCAGGGGTAGATATGACGGACGGAACGCCGGTTTATGATATCAAGCCGTATCTCTCCTATGTAGATTCTCATCCGGATGCAGAGGAAGGATTTGCCGGTGATGTAAAGGGATACAGGCTTTCTATAGATTTCCCTGAAAAGTGGTATAACAGAGTGCCAAAAGAGCACCGTGAGGTGCTGAAAGAAATACTGAGCCAGGACCCAAGACCCGCCTATCAGGAAAACCCTCAGCGGGTGTATGGGATGACATATGCGGGGATGGAAATACGGTTTATCGTAAAAGACAAAATTTTAACAGTGTGCGGAGTGATTTTGTAAAGAATAGAAAAAGACAGAGCATGCGGAAATTTGCGAATATGCCCTGTCTTTTTATCGTATATACAGATTTCAGAAAGCTATTGTACAAATGCTTTCAAAAGCTTATAGGTATTCATCACTCCGTCTGTATGTGACCTTTCATAGTTATGGGAGGCATACACGCCTGGACCGATGAGGCCGTGGCGGATGTCATGGCCGCTCTTTAACGCGGCGCCTGCGTCAGAAGAGTAGTGGGGATAAATGTCTACGGCATAGTCAAGCTCATACTCTTTTGCCAGATCAATCAGCCTTGTAGTGGTTTCATAGTCATAAGGTCCGCCGGAATCTTTGGAACAGATAGAAACCATGTGCTCGTCACAATCCAGACCGTCGCCTACGCAGCCCATATCTACAGATACAATTTCCATTGTGTCAGCAGGAAGTACAGAGGCACCGTGTCCTACTTCTTCATAGACAGTGAAAAGAAGTGTCACTTTACGACTTAGAGAGAGGCCTTCCTCCTTTACTGCCTTTGCCAGTCCCAGAAGGATGGCGGCGGAGAGCTTGTCATCTAAAAAACGGCTCTTAATATATCCGCTCTCTGTAATAACGGTGCGCGGGTCCATTGCTATAAAGTCTCCATTCTGGATACCTAGTTTTTTCACACCTTTCTTTGAATGAACATTTTCATCCAGAAGAATTTCCATGTGGGATTCTGTTTTCTCTTTCTTTTTATCCGCTACATGTGCCGAGGGCTCAGTGTTTAACACAACGCCTGTATAAACACGTCCGTCCCGGGTATGTATCGTGCAGTTTTCGCCGTCGCAGGTATCCCACTGGTGTCCGCCGACAGTTGTGGGGCGGAGACGGCCGCTGTCCTTGATTTTTCTAACCATAGCGCCCAGCGTATCCAGATGAGCCGATAAAACGAGCGGATTTTCCGAACCTCCTAAAGTAACATATACGTTGCCCTTATTTGACAATTCTGGCTGATAACCCATACCGCGCAACTGCTCTAATACATATTCAGCAACCTGCCGGGTATATCCGGAGGGACTTGGAATGGCTGTGAGCGCTGATAACTGTTCTAAAATATAGTCTTTCATATAAGATCCCCCTTTGCTTTGTTTCTATTTTTAATACAGCATTTACTATGATAATCTTTCAGTGTGAAATATGCAAGTCCTGTTGCGAAAAAATTTAATAAATAGTATAATTAATATTATAGAATGGGCAACAGGATGGAAATTTGATGGAAACAGATATTATGATGCGGATAGAGAGATATTATCCGTCCATGACAAAAAAGCAAAAGCAGATAGCAGATTACATTAAGGAAAATATTGATACAATGGCATTTATAACACTGCGGGATATGAGCCGGGAGCTTGGGGTTACGGAAATTACGATCTTAAATACCTGTAAAGTAATGGGATACAGCAGTTTCAATGAAGTGAAGTATGAGGTGCGGAAATATATTAATATTAACCGGAGAATTGGCCTGTATCAGCAGAATGATTATTTTAACACGGATGTGCCGGAGTATGAGCTGAATGATAAAGAGCGTCTTCTTGCAGATATTTGTATGGAAGAAAGAGGACTTTTTGATGAGTTTACAAGGAATTTTGACAGCCGGCATTTTATGGAAACGGCACGGCTTTTTTTCCGTTATCCGAAAATTGTGCTGTGCGGAAGAGGAATGTCGTATATTATCTGTCAGTGGCTTGCCTCGGATCTTGCAGGCGCCCAGGTGCCTTCTATGATTGTAAACACAGAACTGAATGAAAGCGTCTATTCAGCCCTCCCGGCGTTGGATCTGAACACATTGCTTGTGGCTGTTACCTTTCCAGATTACTATTTTATGACGGAGCAGATTGCCAGATACGCAAAAAAGAAGGGAGCAAAGGTATTGGGCATTACAGACAGCCCAGAAGCAGATATTGTGCAGTATACGGACGAGCTTCTGACAGTGCGTTCTACAACAAGAATGTTTCTGAATACGGCATCTGCACCTATGGCCCTGATTAATCTTTTGGTATCGGCCATAAAAATTGAAGGCGACATGGATAAGGAAGATATAGGGGGAGAGTTTGGAAAGCTCTTTTAGGAAAAATAAAAATTTTTTGGTTAAAATATAATAAATACTATAATAGAAAATATGCAATTTATACAAAATTGCATATTTTTTTATATATCTATATCCAAAAACTGTAGCGTTTGCTATAATAGATGAAAACTATAGAATATATAGAAAAAACATATATTTCTATATAAAATGAATGAAGGAGGTTTTATGTTTATGAAAAAGAAATTATCAGCAGCGCTGCTTGTGACGGCAATGACTCTGTCACTGACAGCATGCGGAGGCGGAGACTCGAAAAGCTCCGATGGGGGAGCAGAGCAGTATTATAATACCTATATTGCTTCAGAGCCTTCCACACTCAGTACCCTGATGGGGAATGACATCTACGGATGGGAAGTGAACAAGAACACCCTGGAGCCATTGACACGGCTGGTAGAAAAGGACGGCAAGCAGGAGCGTGAAGGCGCAGGAGCAGAAAGCTGGGAATCCAATGAAGACGGAACAGTATGGACCTTTAAGCTCCGTGATAACAAGTGGTCTGACGGACAGGCAGTTACAGCGGCAGATTATGCCTATGGCATTGCCCAGACATTAAATCCGGAAACCGGTTCTCCCAATTCCTACTTTACAGCAGATTACATTAAGAACGGAAGCAAGGTGGTAAACGGCGAGCTTCCTGTAGAGGAGCTTGGCGTCAAGGCAGTAGACGATAAGACGCTGGAGATTACTCTGGAGGCTCCTACGCCTTATTTTATGGCGATTACAGATACAAGGGCCTGCTACCCGGTACGTCAGGATATTGCAGAAAAGCACGGGGAGGCTTATGGTTCCGAGCTTGAGACCCTTGTATTTAACGGCCCCTTTAAGGTAGAGTCCTGGACGCATAACTCTGAGATTAAGCTTGTAAAGAACCCAGATTACTGGGATGCTGAAAATGTAAAGCTTGACAGGGTTAATTACGCTATCGTAAATGATGAGAATACAAGATTCAATTCCTTTGAAAGCGGCGCCCTGGATTATGTTTCTGTTGGTTCCGAGGAGTGGGCAGGCCGTTTTGACAAGAAGGAGGGCGTAGAGAGGGTAGACTCTACGATTCCGGAGCTTCGTTTTGACTTTTTCAATACAGAGGATGAGCTTTTCAGCAATTTAAATATCCGCAAGGCATTTGTACTTGCTGTTGACAGAGAGGACATGCTGAAGACCATTTATCAGGATATGCATGAAGTGGCTTACTTCTGGGTTCCGAAGGCAATTAACACCGGAGAAAATGGTGAATACCGCTCTCAGGTGGAGGCGCCTCTTGAGAAGATGGCAAAAGAGAATGACGCAAAGGAGCTTCTGCTGCAGGGAATGAAAGAGTTAGGTCTGGGCGATGATCCGTCCAAGATTACTGTAAAATATGATCTGAGCGGTACGACGCAGTGGTCACGGAACTACGGCGAGTATGTACAGCAGAAATACAAAGAAATTCTTGGCGTAAATATAGAGCTTAACTTTAATGAGTGGTCAACCTTCCAGCAGAAGACAAACAGCGGTGATTATCAGATGGGAAATATGCTCTGGTCAACAGATTATGATGATCCTATGTCCATGATTTCCCTGTTTACAACAGAGAATTCCGGTAACATCCCTACCAGATGGTCTAATGAAAAGTTTGATGATTTGATTGAACAGGCAAGCAGAGAGATGGATGAGAATAAGAGAGTTGAGCTTTATTCCCAGGCAGAGCAGGTGCTCTTTGAAGAGGGATGCAATGTCTGCCCGCTGATAAATGATCAAAAGCATATCTTTTATTACAGCTATGTGAAGAACTTAAATAAGCTTGAAACAACAACTTCAGGACTTAAGTATGTTTCCATTGAGGGAAGATAATCATTTGTAAATGGCGGATACCGCCGCCGGAAGACAGGCGGCGGTATTTTTAGATTCAGAAAGGATAGAGCATATGATTAAATTTATTGCAAAACGTGTCGGATATATGCTGGTTACGCTGGTAGTTGTCGTAACCGCAACCTTTTTTCTGATGCACAGTATTCCGGGCGACCCCCTTGCACATATGGCAAGAAACCTTCCGGAAGAGACAAGAGCAAATTATTATGAAAAATATGGTCTGGATAAATCCACTACAGAGCAATACGGTATTTTTATGAAAAACCTTATCACAAAGGGAGACATGGGAGAGTCTTTGAGATACCCGGGACGTAATATTACAGAAACTCTGATTACCAATTCCAAGGTATCCTTTGTTCCCGGAGGACTGGCGCTTTTACTGGGATTTACCATAGGCATTCTTCTTGGAATTGTTGCGGCCCTTAATAAAAATAAATGGCCGGATTATATTGTCATGTTTATTGCCATTATCGGTATTACAGTGCCGGTTTTTGTCATAGCATCTCTTCTTCAGTATTTCTTAAGCGTGAAGCTTATGATTCTGCCCACCTCTGGATGGGGAAGCTGGAAGAATGTCGTGATTCCGGTAATTGTACTTAGCTTTGGGACAATCGCAACCTACGCACGGTACGTGAAATCTAATATGCTGGACGTCATGGGACAGGATTATATTCTGACCGCCGAGGCGAAGGGTGTAAGCAGGTTTAATGTTATAAGGAAGCATGTATTTAAAAATGCGTTTCTTCCGTGTATGACTCTTCTGGTTGGACAGATTGCAGGTATTTTTACAGGCTCTTTCGTAATAGAAAAGATTTTCGGTATTCCGGGGCTTGGTTTCTATTATATCAGCTCCATCAATGACCGTGATTATACAATGATTATCGGTACGACCGTATTCTATGCCGCAATCTTTATTATTGCACAGCTGATTGTAGATCTTGCATATAGTTTTATGGATCCGCGGATCCGTGTGAAGTAGGAGGAAATACAGATGTTGGTAAATCATGATGTAACAGATATGATACAGGATATACCCGATGATATGTTTCAGATTGTCGGAATTGATAAAGACACAGAAGCTCCTACGAGGCCCAGAATCGGTTACTGGAGGGATGCGTGGAGGAGACTAAGGGAGAACAGGATAGCCTTTGTAGCACTGATTATTCTTCTTGTTATGATATTTTTCATTTTATTCGGTCCGTCCATCAGCGGCTACCAGTTTGAGCAGATTGATGCGGAGGCAATTAACCAGGGTCCGAGTGCACAGCACTGGTTCGGCACGGATGATCTGGGAAGAGATCTCTTTGCAAGAGTATGGCAGGCAGGACGTGTATCTATTGCTATTGGCCTTTTAGGAGCCCTTGTTGCCAGTGTGATCGGCAGTATCTACGGCGGCATTGCGGCATATTTCGGCGGAGTTGTGGATGATGTTATGATGCGTATTGTAGAGGTGCTTTTAAGTATTCCTTATCTTCTGATCGTAATCCTGATTTCTGTTGTTACGGACAGCAAAAGCCTTGGGACCATGCTGGTGGCGCTGACGCTGACCGGATGGTGCGGAATCGCAAGGCTTGTGCGGGGGCAGATGCTTCAGCTTAAATCTCAGGAATATGTGCTTGCGGCTACGGCTCTTGGAGTGTCTCCTATGAAGATTATTTTAAAGCATATGATACCGAATACGATTGGTATGATTATTGTAGCCATTACGTTTGATATTCCAGGATATATTTTCTCGGAAGCGTTCTTAAGCTACGTTGGACTTGGTATTCAGCCGCCGTCAACAAGCTGGGGCGCTCTTGCTTCTGCAGCACAGGCGAACTTTATGTTCTATCCGTCCCAGCTTCTTTTTCCGGCGCTCATGATCGCCCTGACCATGCTGTCCTTTACACTGCTTGGAGACGGTCTTCGTGATGCACTGGATCCGAAACTGAGAAAATAAGGAGGTGGCGTTATGGAAAAAATATTAGAGGTAGAAAACCTGCATGTTTCGTTTAATACATATGCCGGAGAAGTAAAGGCTGTCCGGGGAGTAAGCTTTGAGCTTCATAAAGGAGAGACACTGGCATTCGTGGGAGAATCCGGGTGCGGCAAGACAGTAACGGCAAAGTCCATTCTCCGTCTTCTGAAACCGCCCTTTGCTGTAATAAAGCCGGAGTCCAGGATTATCTGTAACGGGAAAGATGTACTTAAAATGAATGATAAGGAATTGTGCCAGTTCCGAGGCGACGAAGTGGGCATGATATTCCAGGATCCTATGACATCCTTAAATCCTACGATGACTGTAGGAAAGCAGATTATGGAAAGTCTTATGATTCATAAAAAGCTTGATAAGACGGCGGCAAAAGAGGAAGCTGTCCGGATGCTGAAGCTTGTGAATATCCCGAGTCCGGAAAAACGGCTTGATAATTATCCCCATGAAATGTCCGGCGGTATGCGCCAAAGGGTTATGATTGCAATTGCACTTGCATGTAATCCAAATGTCCTGATAGCAGACGAGCCTACGACGGCTCTTGACGTAACAATTCAGGCTCAGATTATGGACCTTATGATGGAACTGAAAAGTGAGATGAATACAGCCATTATCCTTGTAACCCATGACCTTGGCGTTGTTGCGAATTTTGCAGACCGTATTCAGGTTATGTACGCCGGCGAGGTGGTAGAGAGGGGAACTACCAAGGAGATTTTTAACGAAAGTAAACATCCATATACATGGGCGCTTCTTAACTCGATTCCCCGTCTTGGAAGTGAATCCAAGGAAGAGCTCTATGCGCTTGGAGGAACCCCGCCGGATCTTCTGCTTCCGTTAGATCACTGTCCCTTTGCCGACAGATGCGAGTATTGTATGCCTGTCTGCAGGAAATTTAAAGCGCCGGAGACTGTGCTGAGTGATACACATAAAGTATCCTGCTGGCTTATGCATGAAAAAGCTCCGAAAGTAGAGTCATTTTATGATAGGAGGAAGGCATAATGAGCGAATATATTGTTGAGGCACAGAATCTTTGTAAGTATTTTAAGGTTGGAAAAAATCAGATATTAAAAGCAGTTGACGGAGTGAATATCCAACTGAAAAAGGGAGAAACATTAGGGCTTGTAGGTGAGTCCGGATGCGGAAAGACAACCTGCGGACGTACTATCGTAAAGCTTTATGAGGCAACAGGCGGCAGAGTGCTGTTTGAGGGTAAGGATATTTCTAAATTAAAGGGCAAAGAGCTGCTTGCTTTCCGTAAGGATGCACAGGTAATCTTCCAGGACCCTTATGCCTCCCTGGATCCCCGTATGACCATTGGAGAGATTATCACCGAAGGGATGGATGTGCATCTTAAGCTGTCCGAGAAAGAAAAGGAGGAGAGAGTAAATGATCTGCTCCGCAAGGTGGGGCTGAATGCAGAATATGCCAACCGTTTCGCACATGAGCTGTCCGGAGGACAAAGACAGCGTGTGGGTATTGCCAGGGCCCTTGCGGTTGAGCCGAAGTTTATCTTCTGTGACGAGCCGATTTCCGCTCTTGATGTGTCTATTCAGGCGCAGATCGTAAACCTTCTGATTAAGCTCCAGAAGGAGATGGGACTTACCTACCTGTTTATTTCCCATGACTTGTCTATGGTAAAGCATATTTCAGACAGGGTAGGCGTTATGTATCTGGGTTCTATGGTGGAGCTTGCCAGCAATCATGACCTGTATGACAATCCGCTGCACCCTTATACACAGGCCCTTATATCGGCGATCCCGGAGGCAGATCCGGATGAGGAGGAAGGAAAGAAAAGAGTGCATCTTGAAGGCGAGGTGCCAAGTCCCATTAATCCTCCGGCAGGATGCCGTTTTAAAGGCAGATGCAAGTATGCGAAGGATATCTGCGGCCAGGAAATGCCGGAATTTAAGGAGTTAGAGCCAGGGCATTTTGTGGCGTGTCATATGTGCGGCAGCAAGGACTGAAAGTAAATATAAGATGAAGGAGTAAAAGAGAATGCTTGCAAGGTCATATATAGAAAAGATACTTGACTATGGAGTTTCCTGCGGCGCTGACTATGCGGAAGTATTCTTTGAGGAAGCAGAGCGGACGAGAGTCAGTCTTGTGGAGCAGGAGGTGTCAAAATGCTCCTGCGGACGGGAGAGCGGTATCGGTATCCGTCTGCTTCAGGGTCTTAACAGTGAATATCTGTACAGTGCAGATGTAAGAGAGGAACAGGTGCTTAGGCTTCTTAAGGAGCGCCTGAAAGGGGGAGGCGTTTTCGGTAAGAGAACGCCTCTTTTGAGACTGCATCCTCATGAAGTTGTGACTCAGGGAATACTGCCCCGTGATATGGGAGTTAAAAAGAAAATCAGCATTTTGAAGGAAGCAGTGAAGGCCGGGAAGGAGGAAGGCTCCTGCATCGTGCTGGGACGCGCCTGCTATGTGGATGAGGATCAGAAGGTACAGATTGCAAATACGGAAGGTGTGTACGCTGAGGACAGGCGGATACGGACAAGAACCCGTTTTACTATGACGGCAGCAGACGAGAAAGGCGAGAGCAGGCAGACCGGATATATGGGACCCGGAGCCATGCAGGGACCGGAATTTCTTGATCCAGAGGGGCTTGCGGCGTATGCAAAAAAAGCAGCAAGGCGGGCTGAAGATATGCTGGGAGCCGAACCCTGTCCGGTAGGGCGGATGCCTGTGGTAATTGCAAACGGGTTCGGAGGTTTATTTTTTCATGAGGCCTGCGGCCATTCCCTTGAGGGGAGTGCGGTTGCAGACGGCTGTTCGGAATTTGCCGGAATGATTGGACAGAAAATTGCGTCAGATAAGGTGACGCTGATTGACGACGGCTCTATTGCCGGAGAATGGGGTTCTCTTGGCATTGATGACGAAGGAGTGCTGACACAGAAAAATGTGTTGATTGAAAAAGGTATCTTAAAGAGCTATCTTTTGGACAGGCTGAGTGCGCGTAAGCTGGGGCTTTTTCCTACTGGTTCGGCAAGACGGGAAAACTACAGATTTGCTCCGGTCTCCCGTATGACAAATACCTACATTGCTCCGGGAGAGGATTCTCTTAAGGATATGATTGAATCCATAGAAAAGGGGCTGTATGTAAAGGATATTCATGCAGGTTCCGTAGATCCGGTAACCGGAGAATTTAATTTTAATACAGGGGAGACCTATCTTATAGAAAAGGGAAGGGTTACGGTTCCTCTCATGAGTGCGACTCTTATTGGGACAGGGAGGGATATTCTTCCCAGAATTGATAGGGTATCCGGCGATTTCCTGCTGGAGCAGGGATACTGTTATGCGGGAAGCGGACAGCTGCCAATCGGTGCAGGACAGCCGGCGGTGCGAATTACGGAAATGACGGTAGGAGGTAAGGAGCTGTGACAGGGGCATGGGAAAATCCGGAAACGGCAGAATTTATAAGCTGGCTTAAGAGGCAGGGCGCTTCAAAGATAAGGCTTTTTATTAACAGACGGAAATCTCTGACGCTGTCAGTGCAGCGGCAGAGCCTTAAGAACTGTAAGTACGGAGATACGGAGCTTTATTTTGTGGAAGCTTTATGGAAAGGCGAATATGCCTGCGCCTATATAGATTCCCTTGAAGACAGGGAAGAGCTTTTAAGAAGTCTTGATGAAACCTCCGGTGTTTTTACGGACCGGATAATCACAGGTAAGCTAGAGGAAAGCCGGGATTTCCGGGGACAGAGGTGGCGGGAGGCTGACCGTAAGGAGGTTACGGAAGTTTTGTGCCTTGCGGAAAGAGAAGCCCTGGCCTGTGAAAAAGCAGATTTTGTAGAAATATGTGAATACCGGCAGTATGAGGATACTATAACCCTTATAGATGAGGATATGAATTATCTGTCGGATGATGACGGAGACTGTACATTTTTTATCCGGGTGATAGCAAGAGACGGAGACTTTGTGTCAGCAGCCTCTAAGTTTGGAGTGGTCAGTGCACAGGAAAGAGAGGCCTTTAAGGAAACTGCTGTAAGGATTGCAAGGCGCGGGGCAGAATATGCCAGATTGGGTCTCCATGCAGGGAAGCTTTCCTCCGGCAGCTATGCCATTGTTTTAGAAAACTGCGTGGCGGCTGAGCTTACAGGCCATTATCTTCCGGTATTTTACGGAGAAAATCTAAAGAATCACACAAGTGTGCTTGCCGGAAAAGAAAAGCAGAAGGTGGGCTGTCCGTTTCTTAGGCTTTCGGAGGATCCCTTCAGCAGCCAGGGAACAAGGAGGCGTCGGATTGATGATGAAGGAGTACCTGTTTGCAAAAAAAATTTATTGAAAAACGGTGTGTTTGAAGAGGTCTTATATAACAAAAAAAGCGCGGCCGAAGATGGCACGCAAAGTACAGGGAATGGTTTTAAAGCAGATCTTACCGCTGATATGGGAACAAGCGCTACGAATGTAATACTGTCGTCGGGGGGAGATACATTTTCCAAAAGGGAAATAATAGAAGCAACGGAAGGCGGCGTTTATATTACGCAGGTTGACGGCATCTTTGCAGGGACAGATACAGAGAGCGGCAATTTTTCTCTGCTTGCATCAGGAAACCGGATCACAGGCGGGCAGGCGGCAGAGGCGGTTCATCAGTTTACTATATCAGGCAATATCTGTGAATTGTGGCGGGATATAGAGATGATTGGAGACGATCCGGTGTACCGCATTACAGATGATGTCTGTATGGTAAGCCCTACAATAAAGGTGAAAAGTCTTATGGTGTCAGGAGAGTAAGGGAGGGGCTGCCGCTTACACAGGACTTTACATGATTTTGATAATCTGCTATGATGAAGGCAGAATAAATATATATTAGGTAAAAGCTGACTATATGAATATAAGAAGGTATTTGAAAAAAATAAGCGCCGCAGTCTGCATATGCCTGTTACCGGCATGTATTCTATTATTTCCTGTGCGGGCTCAGGAAGAAGAAACGAAGGAGAGCAGCATTATTTCCTGCGCTGCTTTTGGAGACAGCATTGCAAAGGGCTATGGAGGACGCGGCAGCGAGGATTTAAAGAGCTATTCAGAGATTCTTATGGAGAAGATATCTGAGGAGACAAAGCGTCCCGCGGAATGTAGAAAGCACGGAAAAAACGGACTAGATTCGTCAAGACTGAATTCAGAAATTTTTGATACGGAGGAAGCGGCCGCAGATATGGAGGTTGCAGACATTATTACCTTGACGATCGGCGCAAACGATCTGATGCAGGAATTTAAAGGAGCGGCCCAGGAGGTTCTGGGTACAGAACGTAGGTTTGCAAGCGCTTATGACGCGATGGATGCGCTTATGGAAGGCGTGGAGGGAAACCCGCTTTTGATTATGAAGGTTCTTGATGTGCTGAATAACTGGGACTATGATGGGTTTGAGGAGCAATGGATTCTGGCTATGGAAAAACTCTCTGCCCACAGGAAGGAATCCTCACAGCTGATTGTGACAAATATTTACAATCCAGTCAGTGGGTTTGAGCTGCCGGCCAGTATGAATCAGATTGTCGAAGATATTATTCTGAATATGAATGAAATCATGTATCAGTATGGGGAAAAGTATGATTACTATGTGGTGGATCTATTTTCATCTGATATCTGTGATAACCTTCAGGAGGACGGACTGCATCCGAATCAGGAGGGGCAGGAGATCATTGCTGAACTGGTATTGGAAAAGGTTGATACAGGCCGGTTCATAGGAAAGCCGGAAAAGGAGATAAAGAAGGAGTCCGGACCTGAACGGGCTGTGAGGCGCCGGTTCAGCCTGTGGAATGTGTTCGGTCCGGTTCCGTTCCTATTAGGGACGCTTTTATTACTGCTCATCCTGCTGGCTTTTTGGCAGAGGATAAGAAGGCGGAAGAATCATTTGAAAATTCAGGGAAAGGATCAATGAATATATGGGTATTTTTTTGAGGGACAAAAAATATTGGTATTGCTACTCGCTTGTTTTTTTGCAATCTGCGGATGCTCGAATCGGGATGTGACCGCTATTTATGATGATGATTCAAAGATAGCGGAGGAGTATGATACGTATTCTTTAGTCAAATATAAGGGAATTCAGGTTAATGAAAATTATAAGGCTAGCGCCGGGAAAATAGAGGGAATGTATACCGTATGGAAATGTGACTCAACGATATCGGAGGGTGAGTTTGGTGATTGATTTACAGAATAAAAATGTGTGCCCGTCACTGGAGGAGATTGGTGAATTTACCGGAAATCCGTTATTTCTTAAATTTTGTTCGGAGGCAATGGAAAAATACAACTGCAAAGAGAAGATAGAATTCAGTTCCTGCAGCATGGAGCCGGGATGGAATATAAAGTTCAAAAAATCGGGAAAGACTTTGTGTACGATATATCCGAAGGAACAGTATTTCACAGTGATGGCGGTGATAGGCAGAAAGGAGAAAGAGTCCTTCGAGGAGATTCTGCCGGAATGTGACGTAAGACTTAATGAGATTTATCAACATACAAAAGAAGGAAACGGGCAGAGGTGGCTTATGATTGATTTGGAGGATATGGATGATTTGTACAGGGATGTGCTTAGGCTCATTGATATCCGCAGGGAGCCATGATGAGTAAAGAGGTTATTGCATGCGGCGGCGCAAGTTTGTTATTTTTGGCACTCTCATTTATTTTTACGTGTTTGAAAGGGAAGGCGGCAATGCTGATAAGCGGGTTTAATACGCTGCCGAAAGAGAAAAGAAAGCAGTATGATACAGAAAAAATGAGCAGAGATCAAAGAAATCTGTTTTTGATCTGGGCTGCTATTTTGGGAGCAGGAGCTGTTTTGGCATATTATATCTCAAGATATATGGCAATGCTTGCATTTGTAATATGGTTACTTGTATTTTTAAGAGATGTACATTTAGACGAGGAGAAGGCTTTCGGGAAATATAAAAAGTGAGGCAGAGCTGAGGAGGAGAAAAGTTTATGAAAAAGAGGGAGGAGCTGCATCAGATTAAATTGTCGGAAATTCAGAAGAAAAAGCTGAATGAGGAAATAAAGGCGTTTTATCTGGACGAGCGGGGAGAAGAGATTGGCATGATTGAACAGATGCAACTTCTGGACTTATTTGTACAGAAGCTGGCTCCGATTGTTTATAATAAGGCTCTTGACGATGCAAAAAAATGGTATGGTCAAGTGCTGGACAATCTGGAATCTGACTTTTATGCGCTTTATAAAAATGAAAACTAATTTTATTATGCCAGCCTGCTTTTGAATCCCTCAGGAATTTGTCCGGGGGATTTTAAGCTTAGTAACGCAGCTTTATATTAGAAAGAGCTACGCTGGCTGTATATCCTTTTGTACGGAGCATGTATTCCATACCGCTTTTTGCAAGATCAATATGGTTTTGGGGTGCAACCATGATTTCCTCGATAGGAAGATTTCCTTCACTTAAGGGGATTTCTATATAGGGCAGCATGAAACCATCCTTGGGGCGGAAATGTACTGCAGTATCCCTTTGCCTTTTAAAAATAAATCGGTATTCCTGCTCTTCTGCAAAGCCCTCCTGCTTAAAAAACATGGCGTAGACCTCCGCCATTTTTTGGAATTTCCGGCAGGCCTTCTGATAGCCTGTATCCTGACGGTTATGGCTTCCGGTTTCCAGAATTTCATTTAACGGCATCCGAAGAAGATCCGGCAGATAATTGCATAGGTTTTTTCGGATCAGCTGTTTTTGTTTTTTCATATCATATACAACGAGGCCGTGGTATGCGATCTCAGCGGCCTCTTCTATTCTTGAAATAATTTCGTCGCTTCGAAAACCTATGTTATAGCCGGTTTTATTTCCAAATTCCGACCACATAGTAATACTGTCCCGGCATTTTGAAAAGGAAAGGACAAAATATTCCCGATTTTTTTCTTTTCCTGCATACACGGAATCTGCAAGGAACATTTCCGTCAAGGAAGAATTCTTTATATTTTCCCGGCACACTTCGTCAATAATTCCCTGAATATGAAAAAATTCATTCGGATCATTTAAAAAATCACTTTTTGTCGCCCAAAAACAATTGAAGCTTAGAATTCCGTTGATTCCGTTGCTTTTTGTATAGTGATACAGGATACTTCCTTTTTCCGCCTGTGCAAGCTTTACCTGTCTGCCGGACATGATACAATTCCTCCTCCTAAATAATACTCTATGCTTATCTTACCATATTTTTGCAGTTATTGGTATAAATTTCAGCAGTATCATGCAAGGTTGTTTCCTGGCAGTTGATTTTATTTATTAAAGTATCGGAGCATTCGATTGCTGTCCTTCTTTTTTTTCCTTATAATGAACCTATAATAAAACAAAATCATTTAGGAGAAAGACAGCATGTATGAATTGAATTTGGCAGATAATATTACAAGACTGCGGCATGAGAGGAAAATTACACAGGAGGATTTGGCGGATTTTCTTGGGGTTACAAAGGCTTCCGTTTCTAAATGGGAAAATGCCCAAAGTACTCCGGATATTATGATTCTGCTTCAGCTGGCAGCATTTTTTGATATAACCGTGGACGCTCTTTTAGGGTACGAGCCTCAGCTCTCCAGAGAGCAAATCCGCCGTTTCTATGTGGAGTTGTCCAAAGACTTTGCCAGCCGGCCCTCTGGCGGGGTGACTCAGAAGATCCGCGCCCTGGCTCACAGATATTATTCCTGTTATCCTTTTCTTTTGCAGCTTTGTGTATTGTATCTGAATCATTTTATGCTGGAGGAAACAGTGGAGAAGCAGCAGGAGATTCTTGAGGAGGCCGTTTTGTGGTGCGGGCATATTATAGGAAACTGCAGTGATGTGGGAGTGTGCAGTGACGCTTTGGTTTTGAAGGCCGCAATAAATCTTCAGCTTGGCCGGTCAAGAGAGGTAATTGAGGCGTTAGAGCCTTCAGCAGAACCTGGCCGTCTTGCGGGAAAGGAGGGGGCGATACTCACACAGGCATATCAGATGGAAGGAGAAACAAAAAAAGCAAAAAGCTATATCCAGCTGAGGGAATATCTGGATCTTGTGAATCTTGCAGGAGATCAGATTCTATCCATGTCCCTCTATGTAAATGATTTGGGCCGTTGTGAAAAAACAATACAGCGCGTAAAAGGGGTACTGTCATTGTACGGGTTGGAGGCTCTTCATCCGAATCTGGCGGCGCAGTTTTATTATCAGTCTGCCGTGGTTTATGGAATGAACGGGAAGAAAGAGAAGGCATTAGAGGCTGTCGGGGATTTTGTAAAGTGTGTCAGAAGGCTTTTGGAGGAAGAGGAGGCTGTGCTCCACGGGGATGAATATTTTGACCTGCTGGATGCGTGGATTGAAAAACTGCCCCTGGGAAGGACAGCGCCCAGGGATAGGAGGCTTGTGAAGCAGAATCTGGAGGAGTATTTCCAGCATCCTGCTTTTGATGGAATAAAGGAAACAAAAGAATTTGAAAGACTTGTATATATATTGACGAAAGGAGGCCAAAGCAATGCCTGATATAAAAGAATTTATACCGTTTTTGATTCCTCTGGCGGTTGTGCAGATGGGACTGCTTGCCTACACTCTTTATCATATTCTGACGCATAAAACATATAAGCGCGGAAGCCGGGGGCTTTGGCTCATTGTTGCACTGGCAGGGATGCAGTTTATCGGCCCGCTTCTATATTTCCTGCTGGGAAGAGAGGAGAGCTGATATGGAAATGCTGACGCTTTCGCATGTGAAGAAAAACTTTGGAGGAAAAGAGGTACTTAAGGATGTAACCTTTTCTGTGCCGGAGCATAGTGTATTTGGATTTGTGGGGCTAAACGGCGCAGGGAAGACCACCACCATGAAAATGATTCTGGGCCTTTTACCCTCTGACGGCGGGGAAATTACAGTAAATGGGAGACCGGTCTGCTGCGGAAATACGCCTACTAATCAATTTGTAGGGTATCTGCCTGATGTGCCGGAATTTTATTCCTACATGACCCCGGAGGAATATCTGCGTTTTTGCGGGGAAATTACCGGAATGAGGGCGGCAGAGATCAAAATCCGCAGTGAAGAGCTGCTGCGGCTGACAGGATTGTATGGAGAGAAAGGCCGGATAAAGGGTTTTTCGCGGGGAATGAAGCAGCGTTTGGGCATTGCCCAGGCATTATTCGGCCGGCCCAGGCTGTTAATCTGTGACGAGCCGGCTTCCGCACTGGACCCGGTGGGGCGAAAAGAGCTGCTGGATATTCTGGTATCGGCAAAGGAGCAGACCACCGTGCTTTTTTCAACCCATATTCTGTCGGATGTGGAACATATCTGTGATGAAACAGCCTTTCTGCATCAGGGGCGGATCGCCCTTAAGGGCTCACTTGAAGAGGTGCGTAAGATAAGAAAAGCTGCGGGAACAGAGCTGGAAACCGAGAGAAGGGAAGAAGCCGGGATGCTTTCGGAAGCCTTTCCGTTTTTAAAGTATACCGGAAGAAATACGCTGTTGCTTGAGGATACAGAACGTCTGACGGATATTCTTCGTTTTATAGCGGATCGAAATTTTAGGATTTTGCGTATAGAGCGGAGGGAGATGTCGCTTGAGGATTTATTTATGGAGGTAGTGGGGAAATGAAGGCTTTTTTGAAAAAGGAATGGATGGAGTGGGGCAGGAGCGGGCGGATTTTGATTTTAATGTTTGTTTTTATACTGTTTGGAATTATGAATCCGGCTGTTGCGAAGCTTACTCCCTGGCTTATGGAAGCCCTTTCAGACTCTCTTTCGGATACAGGTCTTGTGACTTCGGGCGTTACTGTAAATGCTATCCATTCCTGGATTCAATTTTATAAAAATATTCCAATGGGGCTTATTATCTTTATACTGGTCTGCTGCGGATGCTTTACTGCAGAATATGACAGAGGAACTTTGATACCTGTAGTCACAAAAGGGCTGTCCCGCAGAAAAATTGTGGGAGCTAAAGCGCTGGTATTATTGGCAATATGGACGGCGGTGTATTTTCTCTGCTACGGAATTACCTATGGATATAATGAGTATTTCTGGGATAACAGTATTGCAGAAAATGTATTCTTTGGAGCCGTCTGTACATGGTTATTTGGAGTGTGGGTAATCTCGATTTTTATATTGTTCTCTGTTATAGCAAAAAACAGCTCTCAAGTACTTTTAGGAACCGGAGGTGCGGCTGTGGGAGTTTATCTTTTCGGTATGTTTCCTGGGCCGGCTCCTTTTCTTCCGGCAAGGCTTCTGGAGGGAATGTCCTTGCTTCAGGGGGTGAATGGGGCGGAAGACTATTATTGCAGTATAGTGGCAGCAGGAGCTATGAGTATATTATGCCTGACTCTGGCGGTTTGGCGATTTGACAAAAGGAAACTGTAGAATTGGGGAGGATATAAATGCAGTCAAAACAAGCAGAGCTGTTCTGTCTGATAAGCTTTTTTGTACTGATGGATGATATCCTCCATACGGTATACAATCTTTCGGTTTGTACATTCTTCCGAAAAATATTCCCACAATTTTTTTGCCTTAGGGCTGCGGCATTCATAATAATTTCCATATTGCTTTCGGTATCTTTCAGGCAGATATTCTCCGGGAAACCGTTCGTTAAGTTTCTCATAGTACCAGTTTCTTTGATTTCCTCTTAATGTCATTCCAAAGGCCGGGTATATGAATCTGGCGCCGGAAGCCTCAGCCCGGCGGATAATCTCTCCGGTATTTTCAACATTATCTTCCAGAAACGGAAGGACGGGCATAAGCAGAATGCCTGTATAAAGTCCGCTTTTGCTTAATGCTTCGATCATCTCAAAACGTTTGCCCGGCAGAGAAACATAAGGTTCAATTTTTCCCGCCAGACTGTCGTCGGCGGTTGTTACAGTTACTTTTAAAAGTACCGGAGAATGTTCGGCAATACTTTGAAGGATATCAATATCCCGCGCTAAAAGTGTACTTTTTGTGGCAATGGCGGCGCCGAATCCAAAGGCGTCGCATAATTCTAATGCGCGCCGTGTAAGCAGATGCTTTTGTTCGAAAGGATTATATGGATCACTCATGGAACCAGTGCCCACAACGCCGCTTCTTGTTTTTCTGCGCAGGTCGTCCCGGATAATCTGCAGTGCGTTTTCTTTGATTCGTATCCGGTCAAAATCCTCTATCTGATAACAGTCTGAGCGGCTGTCGCAGTAAATGCAGCCGTGGCAGCAGCCTTTGTATATGTTCATATTGTAATCAATTCCGAACCATTTTGCCGGAGCCTTTGTTTTTGTTACAATAGTTTTTGCAGGGATGTATTCCATATTCTTTTCTCCAATGTTTTATTAGTATTATCTTCTATCATCGACATAACCGTTAAATAAATCCGGGTTTTACATTTTGCCTCTGGTCTATTATAATATAGACAGAG
>CAOJQZ010000005.1 GCA_948441955.1 uncultured Lachnospiraceae bacterium
TGACTTGTCGCCAGTTTCCTAACTTGACATTCGCTCCACGGAAAACCTGCTATATTATATAAAGCAGCAACCTCACGCTTCACAGCTATCAATGTCACAGCTTTTTTAGTATATCGGATACAGGTAAATATTTCAACCCTTTTCTTAGAAATATTGTATTTTTTCAGGTACAATACGTTTTTCATTTCCTATCTTGTCCGTGCCCTTGTCCATCCTGCAGCCCTTATTTTTCGGGCAATTTCGCAGGCTTTTTATTAAAAGTGCACTATATCTCCAGAGGTTTTTACGAAAAAATTAATCAAATCATCCATTTTTATGCAAGAAATCATTGACTTTTTTCTTCTATAATGATAGATTTAATTATATCAGAGAAGATAAATCGGGGTATCGTCTCTGAGAGAGCTTCTTCCTGAAGCTCTATGAAGTTATAGTAATCATATACATCTAGAAATTGGAGGGAAAAAACATGTTATTAGCACTTCAGGTTTTATTTGGTGTCCTGGTAGCAGGAACTGGTATCGGATTGATTGTCGATATCGCAAAAAATCGTATGGATGAGCTTAAGAAGGCAACTGGCAAACAGTGGGCCGCCGGCTTTACGGTAGGTATTGTTGCCAACTTCCTTGACACATTGGGCTGCGGCTCATATGCTCCGTCCACATTCATGTACAAATTGTTCAATCAGATGGATGACATTGACATTCCTGGTACTCTGAATGTCGGAGATACCTTCCCGGTTATCTTTGAGGCCTTTATCTTTACGGCTTCTGTAGACTGTGATCCGATGTTCCTTTGGATAATGTACATATGTGCTGCTATAGGCTCTTTCGGATTTGCAACTATCGTAACAAAATGGCCGCGGAACAAGATCAGATACGCTCTTGGTTTTGTAATGATTCCTCTGGCAGCCATCATGCTCTGCAAGAATACCGGCATCGGACCTTTCGGAACTGTAGGAACTGCTCTTGGATTAAGCGGCTGGAAGCTCATTGTAGCTGCTGTTCTTAATATTTTATGGGGCGCTCTTATGGATATCGGTTTTGGTCTGTATGCACCATGTATGGCTACTTGTCTTCTGCTCGGCGTTGATGCCGGAGCATGTTTCCCTGTATTCATGGGATCCTGTGCGGTTCTGATGCCTGCATGCTCTATCGAGTTCATTAAGACACACAGATATGACGTAGCTCATACAATCGGCAATGCACTGGGCGGATGTATCGGTGTATTTATCGCATGGAAACTGGTTACAAGCCTTCCGATGTTCTGGCTTATCAATCTTGTTTGTGTAGTTCTGTTATGGACCTCATATACTCTGATCAGCGCTGCTAACAAAGACAAGAAGGCTGGAATAGCTTAATAAGTTTTAGATTAATATTTGGTATTTAATATTCAAATTATATAAATGGCTGTCCGAAGGGATAGCCATTTATATAATTTTCAGGATGCACTTTTCATGATTTCACAAAATCAATATAAAACGGAGAAACTATTATGTTTGTAAACGAATATGTAATGGACCGAAGACGTTATGATAAGTGGGCAACTCCCAAATTTTGGAAGTTACCTATTTTTTATGTATACAGTGTCATTTTTATTGCCGGAGTTTTTGGCTGGATCTATTTTGATAAGGTCAACGCTCCCGCAAGATGGCAGACAGTCGGCGCTTTCCTCACATTTGTAGCAGTATATAGAGGAGTACTATTCAACTGGATGCATGCCGACAAGACCTTCCGTGTTACACGGCAGAGATATTTTAATGGAAAGGACTGGTCATGTAAGGTAATTGTCGGTGAGAAGAACATTTCCCTTTACATTAACGGAAAAATCAATAATAAGGTTGAGTGGTCGGAGATAAAAAAATTTGAAGAGGCAAAATCCTATTACAAACTTTCAGCAAATGAAGGAAATGAAGGCGTTATGCTTGATAAGTCCTGTTTTACCGAGGGTGACGCAGAAAGCTTTAAAAGATGGATGCTTGACAAACACCCGGAAATTCCACATGCTCCTATTGCACCGCCTTTCGATAAGTAAATCAGATTGGAAACAGGATAAAAAGAAAAAGCGCCGCATTCCGAAATGCGGCGCTTTTTCTTTGGTATGTCATTGAGAGGTTTTTCCTCGTTGCATTGCAGTTTTGTCTATATATACAAAGCTGGGGAATGCTCCTCTGTAAAAGAGGAAATATATAGTAATTGGAGTTCACCGCCGCAAGGTCATTCTTGGGGAAAATGACCGGCAGCGACATAACTGCAATAACAACCTTAATTCCCGTTTAATATATCACTTCTTTTTTTGACAGTCAATACAATTTGAGGAAATCGTTAAATTTTATGCAATCTACCGAACAATCTATATTTTCCGAAGAATCTTTACAGCACTTTGATACTTTAAACTTTTAAAGCATCTTATTTGCCATCTTGTTCCTTGCGGCGCATTTTAAGCTTTAAAAGCGCCTTAGCTTTCAGGCAGTCCAGCTCCACCATATTATTTTCCCCAACTACATTTGTCTCTGTGCCGTCAGCGCTCTTATTAATATCCACAATCCCATCAAGATAATCATTAGTGACAACAAACTGAGCCACTGTGCCGCTGAAATTAAGACCAGTAACCGGAATCCCCCGAATCCCCAGCTGCTCGCACGTATTTGTAAAATCCACATCACTGTTTCCCCAGCCGTCAGAAGATATAATCACTCCGTCTGCACGCATAGCCTCCGCCCATACTGCAGAGCGTGTCCCTACCAACATCTTGTCTTTGTTATCGTCCGGCGTTCCCACCAGCAGAATCCCCATCAGGTCCAGATCCGTATCCTTTGATACTACATCCAGAAGAGGATCCCTGAAATGATGTAATGTTGTTTCTTTTGTTGATGGTCCTATACCCATACTTCTTACTGCCTCCTTACTGCATGGAGCGGATAATTCCGTCTCTGTATTCATTTGGAGTTACCAGAATGGGCATATTGCCCATATCTATAATTGAACGCCCGCCTTCGACTCCGGACGGTTCATTCGAGAAGAAATGCGTATCATACATTGCCCCCTGTCCTGCCACCTGCTTGATAATCAGAACACGTTTTTTGCCGGGCCTGACAATATCATGATACTCATGACGCTCCGTGCACTTTTCACCTT
This sequence comes from uncultured Lachnospiraceae bacterium, assembly GCA_948441955.1. Classification (GTDB taxonomy): domain Bacteria; phylum Bacillota; class Clostridia; order Lachnospirales; family Lachnospiraceae; genus CAPEBR01. The sequence continues at coordinate 3,135 of CAOJQZ010000005.1, forward strand.
TAAATTTCTTAAGCTTATCGCGATAACTCTGGACAAATTTGTCGCATGCCCTGTGTGCCGCAGTCGGACCAGGCCGTTCCTGTCCCATACCCGCTACAAGTGTCACGTCAAACGAAATAATATAATCATCATCTCCTGGGGTGCCTGCACGGTTCAAATATAACTGTTCTTTCAAATTTCCTTCAGAGGAACCAAACTCGTGGCATTGCTTTCCATTTACATCCACGCCTGTAAGCATTACATACACTCCTGTAACTGTGTGTGTAATTCCGTCTCCGATTTTTCCTAATACCTTTGTAGAAATCGGAATGATATCCATAATCGTATTCGTCCATCTGTCATGATCGCCAGGTCTGATAAGCTGAATGTCAATCTTATCTATATATTTTTCTTCAGCAATAAGTCCCTTAAGCATTTCTTTGCTTACTGTCATATGTCCGTCAACAGTAATATCGTTTTGTTCGCCCCATGTAATATCTGTCATATGAAAAGATTTTATTACCAGACGTCTCAAATCTTTTACTTCTTCAGCCAATCCTTTTTCACCTCCGCATTTATTTTAAATATCATTCTCTATGTGAGAAAAAGGACAGATGAAAAACATCTGCCCTTACAAACCCCACTAGATTTTAGCTACATACTCAAACGGCAGCGGAACAATCTTTCCAGGTGTCTGGATTTCCATAAGCTGCTCAAGAGTTGCCTTAACAATCTGTGTCTGCTGTTCGACATTGTGCGGTCCACCTGCATTCGCGCCCATAGGAACGAGCGGAGCAACTGCACGAGGAGTACCGGTCTGACGTACAACCGGCGGAAGAGCTGCAATAATAATTGTAGGAATTCCAGCTTCTTCAATCGCTCTCTGCACCAATACTGCAGAGCGGTGGCAGGTACCTCAGCCAGCGGTGAGGACTACTGCGTCAACATCCTCTTCCTTAAACATCTGTGCGATAGCGGGTCCTGTTTCACCCTTAAATTTCTCCTGGTTTCCGCCGCCGCCCATGAATCCTGCGTGTACAGGAGCACAGGCTCTTATAAAGCCTTCTGCCGCAAGTTCATGAATTCTGTCAATCGGGAACATGCAGTTAATGTCCTTATTTACATCACTGTTATCATATCCGCCGTGGGATACCATCAATTCGCTTGATGGTGTTGTATTCTCTATCTTTCTCCATGTGAAATCACCGGCAAGATTAAATCTTTCCTGATCCTTCTTATGAACGCCTGCTGCCGTAGCAAGAGCAATAGACATATCCTTAAGCTCTTTTGTTACAGGAGTCCATACAGACGGTGGAGTAATAGGAACGAATATCTCTGATTGTAAACCTTTAACAACCGTTAAACTCATTTTTAGACCTCCTTATTATCCAAACGTTTACGCATCTCTTCTTGTTTGCGCCGTTCTTTTTCAATGTTGCTGACGTACTTATCATTTATCTCAGGTCCAAGCTGTTCCGGGAAGCTCATGTTAAAGCCAACCTCCTGTCCCACCTTAGGTTCCGTATCGCAGATAAACATCCTCTTTGGAGCTTTAAAAAAACCCAGGCGTCCTTTCAAGTCAATACTGATACTGCAGTCATCAACCTCCACGATAACACCTTCCATATATATGATTTTTCCGCCATATTTCAAACGTTCGTCATTCATTCGGGTAACACCTGATTAATCGTATTTCTCTTTACGCTTCTGGCTCATTGGCAGAGACTGCTCATTTTCTACAAGAGCAACCTTTTTGTCATATGCAGCCTCGATTAATTCAACGTTTGTAGACTTAACGTTTGGATTCCACTTTCTTTCAGCTGCCTTTACATCCTCTCCTGCCATAGCTGTCTTAAGCATAGCAAGTGCACGTACTGCATCTTCCGGACAAAGTGTATTACATCCGAGTACCTCGTTTTCAATACCGGATTCAGACTTGTTATTATCAACCATGTACTGCATGTACTTATTACCAACAACAAGCGCTCCCTGAACTGCACAATAGGACATACCAACTACTGGAATTCCTCTCATACCAATCTGCTCAATGTGGCTTGCGAAATCGATATGGTTATTTCCAAAGCCTTCTGTTGTAACGAAAGCTCCGTCTGCATCCATCATCTCTACAGTGTGTCCTACACGTTTGGATACATAGAACTTCTCTGCATTAATCTGCGGTGAACCTACAAATACAACGCCGCAAAGATCAACTTCTTCATCATGAAGTGCTTCAAGAACAAGCGGCTCTCTCCAGTAATGTCTGGACATCTCCTTGGATGCAGGCCCGATACAGGTAAGTGCATGGATACATCCGTCAAGAACCTCAAGCGGAGATACGCATACCGGAACATTTCCCAGGTCAACGTTTGCTCTTGCGCCAAGAACGCCCACAGGCTCTACAGGAAGAATAAAGTTGTCATGCATAGCTCCCTGTCCCATAATCTCCTTAACGATTACGACTTTCTTCTTGCCAGGACGGCGAACCTGCTTAAGCTCCTGTGTCTCTACTACAAGACTGTCGTCAAGCTTCTTCATTACTTCACGAATTTCCTGTGTGATAATATCAAATGCCGTATGTGCGGCCATAGGTCCGCGGCGCTCCATATTTGTCTTTTCCTGAACTACGATATTACCTTTGATGAAAATCTCACCCTTGTCAGGACATCCCGGACGTCCCCACATAATATTCTCATCAAGATATCCTTCCGAAGAACCGAACTCACCAATCTGAACTCCGCCCTCATCAACACCTGTCAGCATCATTACAACGCCGTCAAGTACTCTTGTAACGCCTGTTCCGATATCATCATCGCCCTCTTTTGTAGCAATTGGCTGTACATCCATAATTGTCTCGGAATAAGTATGATATAAATCAGGTGTAATAATCTCCAAATGGAAGTCCTTTACAAGCTCCTGATTATCAATAACCTCTGCCTCAATGCCTTCACGGATATAAAGAGTTGTTCCTTCAATCTTTGTCTCCGGTCCTCTCTTAACCTCTGTGATGTTAAAATGTTTTCTTGTTAAGGTTCTTACAACCTTCTCTTCTTTTGCTTCTTCAGCCGGTGCTGCCGCTGTAGCTGCTGCCGCTCCTGCCTGGGGTACCTCTGCAACAGCTGCGCCGCCTGCGCCCAGAGCTCCAACCGGAATTTCGAGGTCAATATCCTTTCCTTCTCCGATGTGGATCTTTAATATTCCGCCTGCTGCCGCTGTAACTGCTGCCGCCTGCGCCGGTGCCTCCTCTTTTACTTCTTCCTCTGCCGGTGCTTCTTCTGCCGGTGTGCTCGGTGCCTTCGCTCCCTCAACTACATCTGCCGTAAGCGGACAGAGTGAATCACATGTTTTTGCGAGTTTCGCTCCTAAAACCTCCTCAATGGTAAGACAGCCGTCAAGGTTTAATAACCCTGAATCTACCAGATCATCAAAGATTGCCGGATCTTCCAGATTAGCCGGTTCAATTGTAATGCCGCCCTCGGCTCTACAACATAATACCGCCGGATCATGAGCATGAGCTTTCGCTGTTTCAGCTGTGATTGACATATTGTTTTCCCTCCTTGTTTGGTTTTGCTTATTATATATACAGCCGCAGCCGATACGAAATTTGTTACTGTTCACTCCGTTCACAGTAACCGGAATTTCTCTCCCCAGCAGGAGAATCGGGGGTCTCCTGCACTGCCGTCTGCGGACAGTAATACCAAAAACTGATTATTTATTAAAAATCAATATCCTGGCTTACCTGCTTTGACACCTTTAAGGTTCTGTAAAGGGCATGGCCTACGGTTCTCATTACATGGTCTGTCTGGTGGAATACCTTAAGTCCCATCTTCGGACCGGATGCCATAACCGTATTGGAACAGTCAGAGCAGTTTCCAATGATAATATACTCACATTTATCCTTCTTAAACTGCATATTGTTCTTGACCTGTCCCGGACAATTGCCCGGCCTTAAGCACTTAAGCGGCGCGCCCGGTTTATTTTCAATTGCCTGCTTGCATCTGCATACAGATACGATCTTGCCGTTCATCTTTTCCGCAATCTCACGCATACGCTCTTCACTGCCGCCGCAGGCGCATACAAGGATTCCCACATTCGCCCCGTGAAGATCCGGGAACTCAATCGTTACAAGAATACCGCCTGTCGTCTTTGTAATCGGCGCGTCAAGCTCTGTGGACTTTCCGGTGAAAGCTCCGCCCATTATAATCTCACCGTAAACTCCGTCGATTCCTCCGGCCCTCTCAATCAGTTCCCCAACGCTTACTCCTACCGGAACATCCATAAATACATGCGCTCCATTGCCTCCGTTAAGCTTACCCCGGACAGTCAGATTTTTCGTAATGCAGGGCTTCTTCTCATCCACAGCCTCTGCAATCTTCGCCGCTGTCTCAAGGTTCACAACAACAGACCTTGCTGCCGACGGAAGCTGCATCGTTGTAAGATTTACTCCAAGGCACTCTCTTACTACTGCGCGCTCCTCTCCCATCGGGTAAATGTCCGGCAGGAGATGCATGGAAATATCAGCCTCACCCTCCAGCGCCTTCTGAAGAATTTTAATTGCCTTCTGATTCTTCTTCTTGATCGCAAAAATTGCCTTATCTGCATTCGTAATCTCCATACAGTATTTTACACCGCGGATTACTTTGTCGCACTGCTCCTCAATCTGTCTGATATTATGTTCCAGTCCCGGCTCGCATTCTGCGGCATTAATGAGAATGTATCCGTGTTCCAGCTTGAAATCTATAGGAAGCTCCGGGTTAATCTCCGGATCCAGCTCTCCCAGCGGCGTCTCCTTCAGATTTATGTTAAGCTTAACTCCTGTCGGGAAGCCTGCCCCTCCCATACCGACAATTCCTGCTGCTTTAACCATATCAAGCTTACTGGCATCTTCCGGTACGTCAATCGGCACAAACTCCTCCGGCTGCTCATCCGCAGGCTCAATAATTATGCGATCCTCTGTTACCTCAGTCACTGTTCCGTACACGCTTGAAAAAATATTCGCCCCAAGTCCTGTAGGTGTCGCAATCAGCGTACCCTTTTTTACTTCATCGCCGGCCCTAACAATCGCCGCGCACGGCGCCCCTACATGCTGCCGTAACAACATCTGTACATTTCCCATGACATCCATCTCCTTCAATTATTTTTATAAGTAAAAAATGAAACCTCTTACAGTCCACTTACTTATTCATACTTATATATGTTTTCTATAAATCAGAGCGCTGACCGTTAAATCCTGACACTCTAAAAGTTCTTTTTCTGGCGAGGGCATGTGGGAATCGAACCCACCCGGGACGCTCCTAACGCCCCACACTGGTTTTGAAGACCAGGAGGCACACCAGTCACCCAACTACCCCCATGTTATATTTTTGACGCGATATAACAATAGCATATAATTTGATTTATTTCAACTGTTTTCCGCTAAATTCATAATACCAAAAAACCATTGACTTTTCAATAGTTTTCGTCCATAATAGTAGTAAGAAGACTGAACGTAATACTAGACGCTGTACTAGAACGCAGTCTAATTATTGCTTTTTTATCACTATGCCAGATTATTTCTCGCAAGACGCTCTGAGGCCCGTGATAAATAACCTGAAAAAGGCACCAAGAAAACGTGGGGGTTTTCGAAGTGTTTTTATATTTTACTTATAGTTCGTATCTATAAGTGACAAGAAAAATGCAGGAGGTAGCAGATATGAAATTAGAGGCAAATGTGAATTTTGACCGTTTTGAGGGCGCACTTCAGGTTGTAGATTCACACACAGTCGGAGAATTCTGCCGTATCGTTATCGGCGGTTTTCCGGAGCCGGAAGGCAGCACAATGATTGAGAAGAAGAAATGGATGGAGGAGAATTACGACCATGTTCGTACCGCTCTTATGTTTGAGCCGAGAGGACACCACGATATGTTCGGCGCTTTCCTCTGCGAGCCGGTAAATCCGGAAGCACAGTTCGGCGTTATGTTCATGGATACAGGCGGATACCTGAACATGTGCGGTCACTGCACCATCGGCGCCGTTACCGTAGCGGTTGAGGCGGGTCTTGTAGAATCCCACGAGGGCGAGAACGAGGTTATTTTAGAGGCCCCGGCAGGACTTATCCGTACGACAGCAGTTGTTAAGAACGGAAAGGTTGAGAGCGTTACTCTTACAAATGTACCGGCATTTGTTTACAAGGAGAATCAGAAGGTTACCATCGATGGAAAAGAAATTGAATTTACCATTTCCTTCGGCGGAAGCTTCTTTGCTTTAGTTGATACTACAAAGCTTGATATCGGTGAGATTAATCCAAAGAGTGTTCCGGAATATGCAAAGCTTGGCATGAAGATGCTTGAAGCTATTAATAAGGAGATCCCGGTTAAGCATCCGCTTCTTGACATTACAGAGGTAGACTTGGTTGAGTTCTACGGACCTACACCGAATCCGGATAAGGCAAATATGAGAAACGTTGTTATTTTCGGAGACGCTATGGCTGACCGTTCACCATGCGGAACAGGTACAAGCGCGAAACTGGCTACCCTCCATCACTGGGGAGAGATTAAGGTCGGCGAGGAATTTATCTACGAAAGCTTTATCGGCTCACTGTTTAAGGGTGTAATCAAAGAAACGACAAAGGTCGGCGATTTTGATGCAGTAATCCCTATGATTACAGGAAGCTGCTACCTGACCGGCGTTGCTACATATCTGATCGATCCGGAAGATCCGCTTAAGTATGGTTTCCAGGTAGGTTAATTTCTTCGGGGTTGAAATTAATCGAATATTTCGATATAATAGAAACGGATTTGTAATAAATCCGTTTCTATTTATATAAAGCTTTCTTTTTAACAAATCATGTACAGGAAGGGAGTGATGCAGATGCCACGTAAACGGCGTTCTACGAAAAGCCGTATTGTAAAGGCCGCATGGAATTTATTCTACAAGGACGGGTATGACAATACTACTGTAGACGATATCATTGTAGCTTCCAAGACGTCAAAAGGCACATTTTATCACTATTTTAAAGGCAAGGAAGCGCTTCTTAATTCCCTGTCTAATCTATTTGATGGAAAATACGAGGAACTTGCCGCAGCTATTGACCCAAATCTGCCGGCCTATGACAAGCTGGTGTTTTTAAACCACGAATTATTTTATATGATTGAGACAAGCGTGGATATCGGTCTTCTGGCCTCCCTCTATTCTTCACAGCTTGTTACAAAAGATAAAAAATCTCTGGTAGACAAAAAGCGTTTTTATTTTGAATGGATTACGGAGATTCTCTCTGACGGCCTGAAATCCGGCGAGTTTAAGAATACCAGCTCCGCGGAAGAACTGATGAATCTCTACGCCATGTATGAGCGGGCGCTGCTTTATGATTGGGCCCTCTTCAAGGGAAAATATTCCCTCACAGAGCAAAGCGACAAATTAATACCTCATTTACTGGACACATTTGTTGAAGGAGTATAACGAGTATGGATACTGAACCTTAAAAGACAGGTAACGTTTTTATTCAAACGTACCTGTCTTTTTCATAAATCTAAACCATACACTCGTGCATTTCCTCTTCCCTAATTCCCGCCTTTTCCATCATGGCCGCTATCTCTTCCCTGGCGGAAAGCTCTGCGCACCATGACAACCCGCAGCCTGCCGATATAGCTCTCGGAACCGGAATAATCCGTCCGGGCACATGATATTCCTTACATGCCTTTTCCATTGCCATTGCATCGGCAGTCGTATGAAAGGTTATCACCAGTTTTAGTTCTTTTTTTCTCATAATTACTCAATCACCACTTCGAAATATCCGTCTTTTTCAGATGAAACCGGAGTTTTTCCGTGATCCTTTGCATATTTCTCCACATTCATCCTCTGGTGCGGTTCGGTTACCAGCACCTTCACTGCCTCTGTGGCTCCCTTAAGAGCGTCTGCCGTCAGCATAAGCGGCTCCGGACAGGAAAGACCTCTTGCATCTACTTCCTTCATATTATTTTACCTTCCTTCTTAGAATACTATGTATATCCTTACATTTCAACTACTATTTCGCTTCTTCCCGCTTATGAGTAAAGGCGATAATAAAGCATACAACGATACAGATAATGCATGCCGCCTTGCCGTTTAACGGAACCGCACCGGCCACAATCTCCTGTGTTTCTGCATTCATTGCTGTTCCGCTTGCAGCCAGACCGAAATTGTGGCAAAGAGCAGCGCCAAAGAACATGCCAAGTACAGTTACCGCAGAATCAGAAGAGCCCTGTCCGGCCAGAATAAGCTGCCGTAAAGGACATCCGCCTGCCAGCACTGCCGCAAAGCCTACTGCATACATACCTAAAATGTTCCATAGATGCTCTGAGTGGGCAATAATTCCCGGAGTATTAAATCCAAGGACAAAACGTGAGGTTGCCACATTAAACACCAGCATCACAACAAATAATCCTGCGATTACACTGAATAAGTCAAAATTCTTCATTAAGATAATGTCACGCATACTTCCTGCAAAGCACATTCTGGATTTCTGTGCAAACGCGCCGAAAACAAGACCTCCAATCAGGGAAGCAATAACCGGTGCATGAAGGCTTCCCGGACCTGCCTCGCTTGCCTTAAGAAGGGACGTACAAAGTGCTAGCACAAGAATTCCCGCCATAATTACCGGCATTACCGCACCGCTTGCCTTGTTTGTCACATGAGCCCTTCCAAGACTGAAGCCCTGCTTTAAGGCAAACACCCCTGTGGCTACCCCTAAGATAAATCCGATAAGCGCCACCCATGCATTTAAATCGCCTGCCGACATACGGATAATCATACGCAGCGGGCATCCTAAGAATACTAAAGAGCCAATCATAATAATCATTCCCAGCACGAACCGGGTCATGGTAGAAGAGCCTGCCGTAGAGCGGTACTCCTTTGTAGCAGCAGAAATAATAAATGCCCCAAGTACAAGACCGATAATCTCAGGCCTTGCATACTGGACAACCTCTGCCTGATGCATTCCGAGAGCTCCTGCCGTATCGCGGATAAAGCAGGCAATACAGAATGCCATGTTTGCCGGATTTCCCATAAATGCAAGACATGCCGCTACAAGTCCGCATATGGCGCCGGCAAGCGCCAGTTTTTTCTTTGAATCTGATAAATTCATGTTTCAATTCCTCCTTTGTTCTCTCATTCCGGATTAAAGACGCAAAATTAATCCTGCGCCAGTTCGCGGACAGCCTCTATGGCTGTATCCACTTCTTCATCTGTGTTATAATGTGAAAAGCTGAACCTTACAGCCCCCTGCTCCACCGTTCCAAGGGCTTCATGCATAAGCGGTGCACAGTGCCCGCCCGGTCTGGTAGAAATTCCATATTGTGTAAGAAGCTCGTCACTCACTTCTGAAGAATCATAATCACCGATATTAAGCGTTACAATCGCACAGCGGTTAAAGTCTGTAAAATCACCGTAAAGCTTTACGCCCGGAATATCCTTTATTCCTTGGTAAAATCTCTTCATAAAGCCCTGTTCTTTCCTACGGATAGTATCAATCCCAACTTCATTGATATAATCAACCGCAGCATTTAAGCCTGCGATTCCATGTCCGTTCAAGGTTCCCGATTCAAGGGCAGTGGGCATCTCTGCCGGATGCTCCTTACTGTAGGTCTGAACACCGCTTCCGCCGCTCTTTAAGGGTCTTACAAAAAGGCCCTCCCTTACATACATGCCGCCGGTTCCCTGAGGACCCAAAAGCCCTTTATGCCCTGTGAAGCATAGAACATCTATATGCATTTTCTGAACATCTATTGGAAAAACGCCGGCCGTCTGAGATGCATCCACCACAAACAAAAGCCCGCGGGCATGAGCCATTTTCCCCACCTTTTCAATATCAATATAATTTCCGGTAAGGTTGGAGCCGTTAGTACAGATAATCATCCTTGTCTCCGGGAGAAGTGCATCCTCCATATCCTTTAGCTCAAAGTTTCCCTTTTCGTTGCTTTTAATAATCGTAAGCTTTACTCCTTTTTTCTCCATCTCATAAAGAGGTCTGAGAACAGAGTTATGCTCCAGCATGGTTGTTATCACATGATCACCCGGATTTAAGAGGCCTTTAACCGCAATATTAAGGCTCTCTGTTGAATTATTGGTAAAAACAATCTGTCTGGGATTTTCCCCGCCGAAAAAACGGCACAGCTTGTCCCTTGTATCATATATGACTCTGGACGCGCTAAGAGACGCCTCATTGGCTCCTCTGCCTGCATTGCCCATAGAACTCATAGCAGCAACTACTGCATCAATGACAGCCTGAGGCTTGTGCATAGTTGTGGCTGCATTATCCATATATATCATTTGTACTCTCCTTCCACATTTTTAATTTACTCCAATTGCATTCCCTTTTTATTAAGTATAAGCTTTTATTCTGTTTCCGTCTAATTGAAAACATTAATATAATCTATTATTTATTGCTATTATCTATAAATCATACACGAAAAAGAGAGCCGCTTCTGCAGCCCTCACAATACAAAGCTTTTATTATACTCTATAAACCTCTTTTACAGTTCTGATAAAGCGCTCTGCCGAATGAGACAACTGATAATTCTTATTATATACCAGATTAATATCTCTTCCTTCATCTGCCTTTGGAATAGGAAAAGTGATAAGGCTCCCTTCTTCCTCCTCATCCTCCGCTGCAAGCCTTGAGAGAATTGTAATTCCCATCCCCTGCTTCACAGATTTCTTAATCGTCTCCTGATTTCCGATACTTGCAATAATATGAAGGTCCGTCATATCGATTCCCGCTGCTTTAAGCTGCTTTTCCGCTTCTTTACGCGTACCGGAGCCTTCCTCTCTTAAAATCAGGTGCTCCGTCTTAATCCACTCGATATTATCTTCCTCCGCCTCCTTAAGCCTCTGATATTTCTGTGTATTAGGAGTTATAACTGCCAGCTCGTCTTTGTAAAACGGAATATATTTGCAGTGTTTTTTTTCAAGCACTGTTCCTGTAAAACCAAGCTCCACCATATGATCAACAATCTGTGTAACTACTTCGCTGCTGTCTGTTTCCACAATATTAAGCTGCTCATCCGGATAACGCTCCCTGAATCTAAGGAGGATTTTCGGCAGCAGGTACTGTGCCGGTATTGTAGATGCCGCTATAGTAATACACTGCTTTTCCTCCTCTTCCTTATCCCCGAAGCGCTCTTCTATCTTGTGCTCAAGCTCCACCATCTGTCTTGCGTATTTATATAAATCTTTTCCATCCTCAGAGAGACTTACTTCCTTTGTATTACGGATAAATAGTCTGACGTTCAGTTCCTTTTCCAAAGAAGACACATGCGCGCTTATGGTAGGCTGAGTAAGAAAAAGCTCTTTTGCCGCCCTGGAAAAGCTTCCTCCCTCCGCCACCTGCACAAACGCCTCCAATTGTTTTAAATTCATTCGTATGCCACCCTTTCGCTTTCTGCTCCTGTTTTTTTCGTCACTTTTATACTATCCATGTATTCCAGTATCGGTTTGGCACTCTTTCTACTTGTTTTAAATATATCCCGAACCTGTGCAATAGTTATGACAGGCTCCTCCTTAAGCTTATCCCGGATAATATGCTCTGCTCTGTCAATGAAGGATTTCTTTGTATACATATCCTCCGTAACCTTTACAATCTGTTTTTCTTCCAGCAGTATATTAAGGATATCGTCTGCTATGTCTCCGGGCGTCTTTCCAAAATCTATTTCTGAATATCTGACAAAATCATAGCCTGCCTTTTCAAAGGAATCTAAAAACTTCTTTGACACCTTATCAAATAGGCCGTCTTTTCTTACCTCATATTCAGGTGTGCATAAAAACTCATCCATGCGCTTTACTTTTCCCTCTTCTTCAAAGGCCTCCACAATCTTGTCAAACACATTTGCTTTTATCCTTTTAAAATGGGTCATCTGCGCTTCTGCCTTTTTCATTCCATAACGGTAAGGATGTGCCTCCTCGTATTTCCTAAGAGTATCTGTAAGTGTAAAAAGCATAGCCCTCTCACTGTCTGCATGCCATGCGTAAATATCCTTGCGCATAGCGTAAAGCCGGATTTTTCCTTCCTCCTGCAGCTTACCTGCATCTTCCTTAACCTCTTCCATAGAAAGAGCGGTAAGCTTCGCAAGCTCTGCCAGTGTAATCAAAGTATCCCCGTGCTCTCTGATGTGAAGCTCTATAACGTCTGCTGAGGACCCGGATTCTTTTCTTTTAAGTTCCTCGATTACTTCCTCCCGGAAACGCCTCTTTACTGTGGGATTCGGCTCCAAAATCACACCGCCTCCGATGGTTTCCATAGGTGAGTAGAATCTTACGACAAATTTGTCGCCGCGTCTCACTGCAATGCTCTTTTCAAGCCTGAGCTGTACATAGCCGCTCTCTCCGGGACCCAGCTCCTCCTTGTCAAGCAGTACGGCACGGCACAGAATTTCACTTGTTCCTGTGAAAAAATGAAGCCTTGTATGATTCGTCAGCACGCGCATAGAGGACGCAAGCATATCAAGCTTCACATCCAGAAGATCCGTATTTTTCATGCTGTCCGGCGGCGCCAGCACGCATCCTCTCTGAATCTCCTTCTTTTTTACATTTGAAAGATTAATGGCAACACGCTGCCCTGCATAGCAGGCTTTCTTATCCTCCCCATGTACCTGAATACTCCGAATCTTGCATTCCTTACCAATGGGATACATCTCCAGGGTATCCTCCTTCGTAATCGTTCCCGACACCAAGGTCCCGGTTATAATTGTCCCAAAACCGGACAGACTGAATGCCCGATCAATAGGAAGCCTGGGAATCGTCTGGGTATCCTTGGCTACAACCTCATCACTTGTTATATGTTCAATTACACTTATCAGCTCGTCAAGCCCCTGGCCCGTTGCAGCTGATACCTTAAGTACAGGCGCATGCTCAAGAAAAGTACCCTCTAACTCTTCCCGCACCTCTTCCTCAACAAGATCCATCCACTCTTCGTCCACAATGTCGCATTTGTTGAGCACAATAATGCTCTTTTCAATTCCCAGAAGGTGCAAGATATCCATATGCTCCCGCGTCTGGGGCATAATCCCCTCATCTGCCGCAATCACAAGCAGTACAAGATCCATCCCCACAACACCGGCGACCATATTGTTGATAAATTTTTCATGTCCCGGGACATCAATAATTCCCGCCCTGTCGCCTCCTGGAAGGTCAAACCAGGTAAAACCCAGATCAATGGTGATCCCCCGTCTCTGCTCCTCCTCCCAGCGATCCGTGTTGCGTCCTGTCAGCGCTTTGATAAGCGTTGTCTTTCCATGGTCAATATGTCCGGCTGTGCCGATAATGATATTTTTCATCCCTTTGTTGCTCCTATCGCCCTTCTATAAGACTTCCTTCCTCCAGTACGTCAAGCTCCTTTAACTGGCTTGCAACCAGGGAAAACAACTGCCTTTCCATTGTCCGCACATCCAGCAGTATCGTATCATTTGTTGTTCTCGGTATAATTGGCACCGGCAAATGCCGCATACGCTCCTCAAGCTCTGCCACACTGATTTTCTCCGGGCGTATTGCCGCCGCCATGCTTGGTATCCGTTCTAAAGGCAGAGAACCGCCTCCAATCTGAGATTCACATTTCTGCACCTCTACTTTCGCCGGAAGCTGCGCTCTCCTAAGCATCCTTACCAGCGTGCGCGCCTCCTTTTCTATCTCCTCGTGAGGCCTTGTTATCATACGGAGTACCGGCAGGTTCTGAACCGCCTTCTCCTCCGAAAGATACTCCTGAAGGACAAGCTCCAGCGCCGCAGCCGTAAATTTATCAATTCTAAGAGCCCTTGTAAGCTGGTTTTTCTTCATCCTGTCAATGTATTTTTTCTTCCCGATAATAATTCCCGCCTGAGGACCTCCCAGAAGCTTATCCCCGCTGAAGCAGACAACATCCGCTCCCTTTCTTATAGATTCCTGTACCGTCGGCTCGTAGGTAATTCCATATTTGCTTAAATCGATAAGCACGCCGCTTCCCAAATCCTCGATTACAGGAAGGTTATGCTCTTTTGCAAGGGGTATCAGCTCGTCGATTCCTACTGTGTCCGTAAAGCCCACAATCCGATAATTACTGGTATGCACCTTAAGAAGCGCTTTCGTCTCCTCTGTAATTGCATCTTCATAATCACTGTAATGAGTCTTATTTGTCGTTCCAACCTCTACAAGAGCTGCTCCGCTTTGCTCCATTACATCCGGTATCCGGAACTTGCCTCCGATTTCCACAAGTTCGCCGCGGGACACAACTACCTCTCCTCCCTTTGCCAGAGAACTTAAAATCAACATAACTGCCGCCGCGTTATTATTCACTGCCATAGCAGCCTCCGCCCCTGTAATCTTACAGAGAAGCTTTTCAAAATGAGCGTAACGCTCCCCACGCTTTCCAGCCTCCAGATTGTATTCAAGATTAGAATATCCACTGGCTATTGCCCCAATTCTTTTCATATGCTCCCGGTTTATGGGCGCACGTCCCAGATTGGTATGAAGAATTGTCCCTGTTCCATTAACTACCATCCGCATATTGGGCGTATGCATGGCAGCCACTGTCATTTCGATATGAGAAAGAAGAAGCTCTGTCTGCATTTTTGCCTTTTCTTCATCCTCACATTGCCCTATGAATTTTCGCAGCTTATCCATTTCCATGTGAATGGATTCCATCACAGTCTCTCTGCTGTAATGGGCAATGAGCGCCTGAATTACCTCATTTTCCAGCAGGACATCTACTTTAGGAATGCTGCGGTACAACATATTTTTGTTCATATTTTATTCCCTTCCGATAATTTTTTTCTGTTCTGCTCCTGCTGTTTTTACACAGTATCAAAACAGACGGATTAATTTGTCGCTCTTTTCCGCCACCCTGCCGATGACAGAAACTTCCGTATCCATATGCGCCTCCCGAAAATCTTTAAGCACATTTTCCAAATCTTCCGGCGCTACGCTGATAAGCAGTCCGCCGGAGGTCTGTGGGTCGTAGAGAAGGTCAAGGTAATGCTCTTTTGTATTCCCTGTCTCCACCTTTCCAATAGAATAGCCCCTGTTTTTGTAAGCCCCTGCAGGAACCAGACCCATCTTTGCATATGCGATTGCATCTTCAAAATATGCAATATCCTCTACATTTATCTCAAATGTCACCTCGCTGGCTCCCGCCATCTCCACACAATGTCCTAAAAGGCCGAAGCCTGTAATATCCGTGCATGCAGACACATCATAAGTCTCTACCACCTGCTTGCCTTTTTTATTGAGGGACGCCATAACGATCTGCGCCTCACGGATTGCAGAAGGGCTTGCCATCTCCGCTTTGATGGCAGTATTTACAACGCCGCTTCCAATCTGCTTCGTGAGTACCAGAATATCTCCCGGTCTGCAGCCGTAATTTTTAAATATCTTATCAGGATGTACAAAGCCGGACACACACAAACCGTATTTTGGTTCGTCGTCCTGTACGGAATGTCCGCCTACCAGTACTGCTCCTGCTTCTTTCACCTTCGCCGCGCCACCTGCAAGGATGTCGCCAAGTATTGCCGGATCCAGACAATTCGGAAACCCGACAATATTAAGTGCAACTGCCGGCTCGCCTCCCATCGCCCATACGTCGCTGAGGGAATTGGCAGCTGCAATCTGTCCAAACATATAAGGATCATCTACAATCGGTGTGAAGAAGTCAACAGTCTGAATCATGGCGATATCGTCCGTAACCTTATATATAGCCGCATCATCTGAGGTCTCAATTCCTACTATTAAATTGTCATCATGAAACTGGGGCAGCTTACCCAGAACCTGGGCAAGGGTCTCGGGACCTATTTTGGCCGCTCACCCTGCTGTTTTACTTAATGACGTAAGCCTGACATCTGATTTCATGGCTTGTTTCCTCCTTCACCTGTCATTTTTATGGAACCCTTGTTATTATGTCCCTCTCTCTATGGTTTTATAATCTTTCCTGCCTTTGCCATTGTCTCAACAATGCTGTACATATTGGTAACTGTTCCTACAGCCAGTTTATCCTTAAGCCCGTAATAATCCAGACATGTGCCGCAGGTCATAATCTCCACTCCCTGTGCCTCCAGAGATCTCAAATCCTCCAGTGAATCGGAGCCTTCTGTTGTCAGTGTCGCGCCGCCGTTATAGAAAAGCATGGTTTTAGGCAGTGTATCAAGCTGTGTCACCGCAAAAATAAATCCCTTAATTAACACCTTTCCTAATTCGTCATTGCCGCTTCCCATACGATCGGACGATACAACTACAACCATATTGCTCCTTGCGTCCGGGGCGCACGCTGCCTCCTCTTCTCCTGTCTCTTCCTTTGGCGCGCCTTCCATAGCGATTGTAATTTTAAATTCTCCGTCGCAAAGCTTCTCTGAAGAAACCTGTCCTCCCGTGCTTGCCGCCATCTTAGATACGTTCTGCACCGCAATCTCGTTGTCTACCAGCACCTCGATTGTCTCAGGACCTGTAAGCGCCTGCATTGCCTTTTTGGTTTTGATAACCGGGATAGGACAATGATCCCCCATTGCATTAACTGTAATCATAAATGCTTCCACCTTTCTTTTATATAACTCACGTCTGCCTTCACAGCACATTTTTCGACATATAGATATATTCTATCACTGACGCCGCAAAAGGTAAACGGGGTTTTTACATTTTTTATTGCCTTTAAAGTCTGGCTTTAAAGACTGCTTTGTAATCTGCCGGAGGCAGAATGTGATATGCCCCGTCGGCATAGTATGCAGGCTTCATTTCACCCTTTTTGAAAACTGTAAGGAATTCCTTCATGGTCCTTACCTCTTCCGGAAAATAGGTCGCGCATACTCCCACCTTTTCCGGCACATGACAATCGCTGGATCCTAAAGTAAAAAGGCCCAATTCCCTGGCATAAACTGCCGCCTTTACACATGCCGCGGGAGACGTGCTCCCGTTCAGCACCTCAAGGCCGTCAAGACCTCTTACTATCCGCAGATTTGCTTCAAGCCCCCGGTTATTATTGCGGAAGGGATGGGCCGCAAAACAGACGCCTCCCTGCTCTTTTACAATATTGATAAATTCCTGTGCAGGCACCCGCTCCTTAGGATAATCCTCAATGCCAAAAGCCACAATATCACCCTGAAGAGAAAAAAATTCAATGCCTGCAAATACCGGAAAGCCTGTCCGCTCCGTATACTCTGCCGCATACTCCTTAATGCCCATGCTGTCATGGTCGGTAATGCAGATCCCTCCAAGTCCTTTCTGCTTTGCAATCTGTACCATAACATCAAGGCTTAAAAAGCTGTCCTTTGAATAAGTCATTTCATGCATGTGGGTGTCTATAAACATAATGATTCTTCCTCCTATTATATATTATATAAATAGTAGAGCATGTCTTCAAATAGAGTTTTGTGATATATGTATTTATATATATGTTTTATCTATATATAAATCTGGGACAGCTTGTTCTTCCTTCGAAAAAATACTCTATCTCAGATTGCGCTTTACTATATCCCTGTGTTATACTCCTTATGGATTTTAGAAAAAAGGAAAAGGATATTCTGTCATGTGGATTGCAAATAACTGGAAAGATTATGAGGTAATAGACTGCAGTAAAGGTGAAAAACTGGAACGCTGGGGAAAACATATTCTGATACGCCCGGATCCGCAGGTTATCTGGGATACTCCCAGAACCGCCGGGGAATGGAAGCGTAAAAACGGACATTATCACAGAAGTTCTAAGGGCGGAGGAGAATGGGAATTTTTTGGCCTGCCCAAGCAGTGGCAGATACACTACCGAACTCTGGTCTTTAACCTGAAGCCTTTCAGTTTCAAGCATACCGGACTTTTTCCCGAACAGGCGGTGAACTGGGACTGGTTCTCCGGCAAAATCAAATCCGCCGGACGGCCTGTCAAGGTTCTAAATCTTTTTGCATATACCGGAGGCGCCACGTTGGCGGCCGCGGCGGCCGGCGCTAATGTAACACACGTAGACGCTTCGAAAGGCATGGTTGGCTGGGCAAAGGAAAACGCCGCTTCCTCAGGGCTTTCTGACAAGCCGATACGCTGGCTTGTGGATGACTGTGTAAAATTTGTAGAACGGGAAATCCGCCGGGGTAACCATTATGACGCAGTCATCATGGATCCTCCCTCTTACGGCAGAGGCCCTAAAGGAGAAGTCTGGAAGATTGAAGACGCCGTTTATCCTCTTATTAAACTATGTACGCGTTTATTATCCGACAATCCTCTATTTTTCCTTATAAATTCCTATACAACCGGACTTGCGCCTTCTGTACTGACCTATATGCTCAGCACAGAGCTTAAAGACTTTAAAGGACATGCCTCTTCACAGGAAATCGGACTTCCTGTGACGTCTTCCGGTCTCATTCTTCCCTGCGGCGCATCTGGAAGGTGGGAGACAGACTGAAAAAAATTTAAGACATTTTTTATAGAAATTATGAGAACTTTCGTGTATCCTATAAGATGTAATAAAATTAAAAATTAGAAATATGGAATAGAGGAGGTAAAAACCATGAAAAAATATGTTTGTGAACCTTGTGGATATGTATATGATCCGGAAATAGGCGATCCGGACGGCGGAATTGCACCAGGAACCGCATTTGAGGATATTCCGGACGACTGGGTGTGTCCGATCTGCGGAATGGACAAGAGTGTATTTGCAGAAGAAGAATAGGCAGAAAGCCTATTCTTCTTTTTTAATTCTCTTACAAAGTTTTGGAAATTTCTTCTCTTAGAAGAGGAATCACTTCATGCAGGGTACCGCACCGGCAGCATGCCAGTGAAAGCACATTCTCCGGCGGCTCTAACAAATCCGGAACTACAATTACTTTAAGCCCTGCCGCATGTGCTGAACACACCCCGGCAGGAGAGTCTTCCAAGGCCAGACAGTGCTCTGGCTGCATAGCAATAGCTGCACATGCCTTTGCATATATCTCCGGATCCGGTTTTGTGTGATGAATCATGTCCCCAAAAACTCCGCCGTCAAAATATTTGTAAATGCCCACGCTTTTTAACATCTTTATACTGTAATCCCTGCTGGAAGAGGTTGCGACAGCAATTTTGTATCCAAAATTTTTTGCATATGTAAGAAGTTCTTCTGCCCCCGGCTTCAAAGGCATCCCCTCCCTTTCCACAATCTGATAAAAATGACTGCCTGCATGCCTTGAAAATTCTTCTATATTAAAATTCTCTCCTAACGCCTCTCTGAAATAGGCATCTCTTCCTTTTCTATTCAACCCTAATGTATGATAAATGTGTTCTCCCATATGGGAGAGACCCATTGCTTCTCCTGCGTCTTCCCAGGAGCGTTTTACGATCCTCTCAGAGTCCAGAAGAAGCCCGTCCATGTCAAATACAAGTGCAGTTATCAAAATTCAATACCCTTTCCAAGAGAATCTTTCAGATAAGTGGATACTTCCTCCAGCTTACGGACAGCCTCCATCTTCTCTTCCCATTCTTCGCCTGACATTTCCTTATTAATCAGGCATTGCTGAATATGTTTTACTTCCTTAATCAATTCTTCTGTCATGACAATACCCCCTTTAATGAATCAGATATAATACTAGTTATAGTATACCACGTTTACAAAGATTAGGAAATAAAAATTCAATTTTTATACTCATGCCGCCGCACGCTGAGAGGGGGCAGAAGAACAATGTCTTCTGCCCCCGGGGGACGATATTTTATTGGTTTAAAAACCTTTCTGCAATTTCTACAAATAATGCGGAACCCTTATACAATACATCCTCATCAATATTAAATCTGGGATTATGATGGGGAACATCTGTATGCTTCTCTGTATTTGACGAGCTCAGGAAACAGAATGCGCCCGGAGCCTTCTGGAGATAATATGCAAAGTCCTCCCCGCCCATATTGGGCGCCGGAAGGGATGCTATTACATGCTCTTCTCCCACAACATTTTTTGCCGCCTCCTGCGCCAGCTTTGTCATCTCATCATGATTTACAACCGGAGGCGCGCCCCAATCCATTTCTACCTCAGCCGTGCCTCCGAAAGCTGCTGCCACGCCGCAGGCAATTTCCTGTATACGTCTTGCCTGATACTGTCTTACCTCCTCTTCAAGGGCACGGATCGTTCCTTCTATAGTGACTGTTTCAGGAATAACGTTATATACATTTCCTCCGTGTATGGAACCGATGGTTGTAACTGCCGCCTTTGTAGCCGCAATTTCTCTTGCGATAATCTCCTCCAGCGAAATCACAATATGAGCGGCAATGTTTATCGGATCAACTCCCTTCTCCGGCGATGAACCGTGGCAGCCCTTTCCCTTTATTTTAATCACAAAACGATCAAAGGAAGCCATACAGCAGCCCGGTACGGCAATAATCGTTCCTGCCGGTGCATCCCTGTCTATAATCGTACCAATATGCTGTCCAAATACGGCGTCCACGCCTTCCATTGCCCCGTCCTCAATCATAATCGGCGCGCCCTTTGACAGCTCCTCCGCGGTCTGGAACAAAAGCCGCACATTGCCGCATAATTCTTCCTTATGCTCACATAATACTTTAGCGGCCCCCAGGAGCATTGCCGTGTGGGCGTCGTGACCGCATGCATGCATGCAGCCCTCATGAGTAGAAATATAATCTACCTCGTTTGTCTCCTGTATGGTAAGCGCATCCATATCTGCCCGCAGAGCAATTGTCTTACCCAGCTTTCCTCCGGTAATTTCTGCAATAATACTGCTGTCAGTCCTTGAACAGCGGTAAGGAATTCCCAGTTTTTCCAGTTCTTTTACAACATATTGCTGTGTCTTTGGAAGCATTTTCCCAATCTCCGGAATCTGATGGAGCTCTCTTCTCATTCTGACCAGATCGTCCTGTAATGCTTCGCATTCTTTCCACATATTCATTCTATTCCCTCCAAAATAACTATAAGCTTATGCTTTTTTATTTTCCCGTGTATATAATACTCTCGACCATCCAAGACTTCCAAATACTGCTACTACAATAAGGATCCATGCCTGGGGAGCAATGGTATATTTCAAAATCAGCGGGACGCCGAGTCCAAATACTGCAACCTTTGGATATTTCAGTGCATATGTAGCAAAGGTGGCGCCGAAAATCGCGGATGCCGCATATTTTGTAAGCCCTGCTACAATAAATTCAGGGAGCACCGCTACAATTGTAGCGCCTAAAAATACTGCTGCTGTCGTCGCTATCAGATTTGTTATAATAGATCCGCAGATTGCCATTGTAGACACAATTTCTGCCTGAATAGAACCAGTCTCGCTGTCTGTTACCTCAAGCGCCATCGTCGCACATGGCACCCGCATATTTCCGATATTACCGGACAAGAAGCTCAAATAGGTTCCCGTCATACCCAGCGCCGCATAGTAGGACACCGGCTCTACCACATAAAATGCTCCAAATGATAATGCTACCATTCCCCAGCCGGCTAATACAACCTTCGGATCCGGCCAGCAGTTATATGTAATACACAGCCAGAGAGCCGGCAGAAACGCAGTAAACGCCGCAAGGAGATTCGTCGGGGACCCAATCCGTACGCTTCCCCTTTTCCATTCCTTCATCAAACTTTTATTATCCATCTCACTTACCTCCTATACGCCTGCCAACATATCATA
This sequence comes from uncultured Lachnospiraceae bacterium, assembly GCA_948441955.1. Classification (GTDB taxonomy): domain Bacteria; phylum Bacillota; class Clostridia; order Lachnospirales; family Lachnospiraceae; genus CAPEBR01. The sequence goes on from CAOJQZ010000005.1 coordinate 24,657, forward strand.
AATGATTCCGCACGCCATTCCAAGAATCATTGCAATTCCCAAAGTATACTCTTTGATCTTCGGAAATTTCGGTACCAGAAATTTCTGCAGAAGAGCCATAGAAATAATGCCTCCAATAACTGCCGATGCATTTCCAATTCCCTTTGCAATGTCGTTGGCATTCAGATAACCGAAAATACCGATGGAGCACGCTCCGCTTAAAACAACCAGCCACTTTGAGTCGCCGCCCGACATCCTGTCACGTACTTTTTCAAGAGCCGGAGTAAAACATCCTGTTACAATCAGCCATCCGGCTCCGTTAAGGGCCATGACAAACCAGGTAATTGCCATGACATTCAACGTAAATCCGGCTCCGCCAAGCTCTGCTCCTGCTGCCTCCGCCCCTAATGTCGCAGCCGTAAGCTCCGTAGGAGCCGCACCGATAATGGAAAGCCGCATCCATGCCATCGGTCCGCCGATGGAGGACATCAAACCTACCATTACGATAAACACGCCAAGTGCCGGTCCAATGGCCGAGATAAGGCCGACGCGGAACGCCTGCTTCGGTATTGCCGCCGGTACGTTCGCCTTCACCGTCATCTTCTTCGCCATTCTAATGTAAAGAACGGCCTGCAGAAGGGCGATTACCACTGTAATTCCGCACAAAAGATACACTGTGAATGAATTCGAAATTTCTACATAATCCATAAGTTCCTCACTCCTTTATCCTTTCTTTTATTATTAACAGTCTAGCATCCGCAGAACACAAAATATATATGCTCTTAGGCCAAAGACAAACTCTGGCTTTTGTATTCTATACCTGCTTTTTGTATTTTAAAAACAATTTTTATATTTCTATTTTATTCCTCATAGACAAGTACATATTTTTTAAAATGCTTTATAATATACCCTATATACAATCGTACTAAAGAAAGGAAATATTTTTAATGACAGTTTATGAATTATTACAAGTTCCAACATTGTCAGGATTCAAGGTAATATCCGGAGAGCTTGGACTTCACAGGAAAATTTCTACGGTTACAGTAATTGACACTCCCGACGGATTCAACTGGCTGAACGGCAATGAAGTAGTAATCACGACCACCTATGCCTCCAGGGACAGCGACGCTTCCTTCTGCGAATTCGTACAAAAACTGATTTCCCGAAACGCCAGCGCCTTGTTCGTAAAGACGGGACGCTATCTGAAAGAAATCCCCCCGAAGGCTATTGTTCTGTCAAATGCATATGATTTTCCACTCATCTTCTGTCCGGGAAAATATTCTTTCGCTGAAATCATTACGCCTGCGCTTTCCAGTATTATTGCAACCCAGGCCGCAGAGCTTAAGGAGGCAAACCTTATACACGAAAAATTTACCACTCTGGCTATTAATGACAACAGGATACCAGAAATACTCCATGTCTTAAGCTCGCTGATTCACCGGCCTACAGCCTATGTGGACACAGTGTTTAAAAACATATACTTTTCAGAAAGCGAGCATCCTGCACTGTCGGCCCTCCGCAAGCTTCCTTACAGCGAGATCCTTTCTAAAATTGCAGAAACAGATGCTTTCGAGCAATTTGCTGTTAAAAATAAAAAACGCCGGTTCGGCTATATACTTATCTTGCGGGAGCAGTCTGAAACCCCGGGGAACGAATGGGCAATCAATATTTATAAGACGGCTGTTGAAAATGCGGCTGTCGTTATCATCCTCCGTATGCAGGTGCTTATCAGCACACATCTTATAGAAGAAAAATATCATTCCTCCTTTGTGGAAGATTTGATGCTCCACAATGTTAAGACCAAAGAAGAAATACACACAAGATCTCAGCTCTACGGCTGGGACTTAAACGGCGGAGGCTGCGCTGTCATCATAGATATAAACAATATTAAAAAGCACTATCTGCAGAAGTTGGATCCGGCAACAAACGATAAACTGCAGTCCTATACAGAGCTTATATTTGATACTTCCATCTCCTATATGACCCGCTCCTTTCCATACGCCAAATATTACCAGCAAAGTGATTTTATTTCCTTCCTCCTTCCGGGAAGGGAGGATGTTTCTGTAAAGACAGCCCTTGAAAGAGTGTTCTCGGAGCTCCGCGCCTCCCTTGCAGGTATTGTCCCCTTTACTGTATCAATGGCTGTAGGCTCCTATGTAGACGATGTAATTGACATACACCGGAGCTTTGAACAGGCAAAAAATGTCATACAGATTATCTATCAGCTCCAGCGGTTTGACTGTATTCTGTTTTACGAACAGCTGGGAATCTTTAAGCTGTTAATCTCTGTCTCTGACCAGAAGGAAAGCATTGAGTTCTGCCGAAAATATATCGCGCCGTTAAGGGAATATGACAGCCGGCATAACTCCACTCTCATTGAGACGCTTCAGGCGCTCGTAAACAGCGGCTGGAATGTAAAGGCCGCCTCGGAAACCCTGTTTATTCATTATAATTCTGCCAAGTACCGGTTTCAGAAAATCTGCGAGATACTTGATCTGGATCTGCACGATGCAACGCTTCATACCGAGATTGAACTGGCCCTTAAAATATATATGATTCGAAATTCTAATATCTGAAGCTAAAAATTCCGTCTGTTAAGCTAAATGCTTCTGCAGACGGAATTTATTTTTCTAATTATGTATAATAACCGGCGTTCCTTCTTCAATCATGTCATACAGTTCGGCCGCCTTATCAACGGGCATGTTTATACACCCGTGGGAACCGACATTATGTGTCTTATACAGCTCCCCTCCAAAAGCCGGCTGCCATTTGGCGTCATGAAATCCGATTCCTTCCCATGTAATGCGCATCCAGTAATCAACCGGCGTCCGGTAGGAAGGCTGTCCTGTTGACGGCTCTATCTCACCTACCAGCGTTGCATTCAGCGCCTTTTCTTTAAAAACATATACTCCTGTAGGCGTAGCTCTTTCCGGAATCGGCTCTCCTGTTACAACATCTGTTTCAAGTACTACCGAACCGTCCACAACATACCACATGTGCTGCTCCGTTATATCTACCTCGGCAAAGGTAGAGCCCCAGTCCGGCATTCCGTGTGATGCGGCGGTGCCTCCTATATAATATGCCGGCTCCTTTGTAACAGTTTCCCCATTCACGACCGCCTCTTTAAGCGCCGTAAACTCCGTATCCTCGTCTATGGACCAGCCGTAGTCTCCGCCTGCCACTGCAGCCTCCTTACCTGTCGGCGTGGTAAAGGTTCTCTCTCCCTCCAGCGTGTCATATTTATCTCCAAATTCCTCCAGCCATGTCTTTATTGCACCTTCGTCCAGCGATACATTCATTTCTTCATCGTAGGACAGCCATGTGGATATTACCGATGCGTCAACAGATACCGGTACATCCATAGAGTATGTAATATTAGCCTTACAATACTGGTTCATTTCTTCACACGCCTGTATAACCTCTGATGATTTTGATGTGAATTCCGGTTCTGCATAACAATTCTCATCCTTTAGGTTTATTGCAGGTTTCAGCTCCCGGATAGCCGCGGCGATCTTTTCCTTTACAGCCTCCGGCTTCACCGCCGTTCCATAAACCTCCGGCTTTACTATAAACTGACTTCCGTCAAATTCCGGCCGGGCCGACACAGGCGGGCGCTGCTCGGCAGTCATCGCCTTAAGGGACTGCACTTTCTGTTCAAACAGCTCGGTGTCATAAGACAGCTCCACCGTAACCTCGCCGGACTCCTTAAAAAACACCGCTATCGGCCACAGAAACGAGTTCTGTTCCTTTAATGCGTTTTTCATAGCCTTGCTTTCCTTATATTCAAGGGAAATATCCTCGCTTGTAATTTCCTCTTTCTGTCCGTCCTTATCATATATGACCAGATTATATTCTTTCATTTCCTCCTTAAAGACGTCTTCTACCTCTGAGACCGTCTTTCCGGAGCAGTCATGTCCGTTAATTTCCGTATTCGGCAGGAAATGAGCCATAAAATAAAAGGAAACGCCTGCATACACAAGTAATAATGCCCCTGCACTTCCTCCTCCTATGCCAAGCAATAATTTTTTATTGATTCCTGCTGATTTTTTTCTTCTTTTTCTTCTGCCTCTTCTATGTACTGCCATGCTGGTTCTCCTCGTGTCTGTACTGGTATTTCCTAAAACGGTACATTTTATATAATAACACACTTTCAGGGATTTTTCACAATTTGTCCATAATTTGTCGAAATTTGCCTTTTCTTTTACTGTGCACGGAATGATGCGCGCCCGACACAGGCGCGCATGAAGCTTTTACTCCAACTCTACAATTGTTTTCTGTATGGAAATGCCTTCCAGATATTCCTGCAGTTCATCTCCCAAATTCCCGTTATATATCTTTTCCTGAATTTCCATATATTCCTCTTCTGTCCGGGTTTCAAAATAATATACATATATTCTGGACAGGTTATATCCTGCCGTCGGGAACATGCCCGCCTTATCATTAATGCATTTCCCATCCGCATCAAGCATAATCCCCTGTACAGAGCTGTAATCTTCATACCCCGGCTGTACCTTAGACTCGTCATATTCATAATCTACTCTTACTTCATAGGGCGTCATCGTTACTGCCGTGAGAACGGACCCGTTGGGCGCGCTTTCATTTACCGTAATTACCTCCGGCTCTCTGGTGTCAATCGTTACGTCGGTTTCAAATTCCCAGCTCCCCTCCTTTGCATATCTGCCCAGAACATCAATTCTGTTGACTTTAAGCTTCCAGTTAAATGCATCCGGTACTTCAAACAGCCCTATTGGATACAGATTGTAATCCGTACGGAAAGCTCCTACAAATGTATGGTCGTCTGTGTATTCGCCTTTTATATCAAGCTCTGTCCACTTATATTCTTTTCCCGGCCATTCAAACGGCTCATATGCTTCTGGTTCCTCCATAAAGTCAAATTCCTGCTCTATGGAAAAACACATGTGATATCCGACATTATCGTCTCCAACTATATTTGATTCCTTCACTTCCTCCGGAAACGGTTCCTCTGTTTCTATCATCACTGACACATACATTGCCTCTTGATTGCTGTATATCTCCGACAGCGTGATGGTAACCCCATCTGAAACAGCGCTGTTATGATCTGCAAGAGGCTGCGCCACTTCATGAAAATTACCCGAATATCTCTGTACGTCCTGTACCCGTTGGAAAATATGCCCGATAAGCGGTATTTTTGCTGCAAGCACCGGATTTGTGAAACAAAATAGGCAAATAAGTGCAACTGCCGCCGCGGCAGATATCCAACTTGCAAGATTCCTTCTTCTCTTTTTCACCTTATATATATTTCTGACCTTCTGCATATTCTCTCCCACAACTGCATCCAGCTTCTCCTTCGGCACAGGAATTTCATTAAGTCTAATCTGCATATATATAATCCTCCTTCAATATCCTCTTAAGTTCATCTCTTGCCCGACTTAAATATGCCTTCACTGACCCCTCCGGCGCATTCATGATCTCTGCAATTTCTTTTACAGAGAATTCACTGAAATATTTCAGAATAATCACGGTACGGTACTTCTCAGACAGTTGTGTAATCGCCGCATTGATGTCATACTTCTCTTCTAAGGATACTTCTGTATGGGAAGCCTCCCTCAGATTGTCCTTCCATTCACTGTGGCAGATAAACTTTTTTTGTTCATCATATGCTGCGTTTATCAATATCCTTGTAATCCATGTCTTAAAATATCCCGGATTTTTTAACGTATGAATCTGCAGGTAAGCTTTCAGCACAGCAGTTCCAACAACATCTAAAGCTGCTTCCTCATTTTTCATATATAAGTATGCTGTTTTGTATAAGTAATTCTGATACTCTGCTATAAGCTCCCCGTAAGCATCCGGGTTCCCCTTTACCGCTTTTTTTACAAGCTTAAGCTGTTGCGCCGTATTCATATTGATTATCTCTCCCTCCTTTACAGACGTTAACGCTCTCTTAAAGATATCTTTCTATTATTAGACGCAGTAGCTTCGAATATGGTTACAATGATTATAGAGATTTAATATAACAAAATCGTGGGCTTCCTTTAGAAGGATCTTGACGGGAACCTTTTAAATGTCTGAAGTCGGTTTGTACTTTTTATAAGCTTTCCGTAACCCCTTTACCAGGAGCGTCAGATATCGGAGCACCGGCTCTGTGGCAATGGAGAAAACAACAAACAGCATAATACATTCCGTGGACATTCCCGTAATGGCAAATAAATCCGGCAGAAATATACTGCATCCTAAAAGTCCTGCAATACAGCCGGCCCATACTGCAATACGAACCGCATGAAAGGGCTGGCATATTTTATACAGGATCATAAAACCTACAATTGCAAGCAGCATTGTCGCCGCTGTGGAGATGTCTACCGAATCCACACCAAAGGTCTGTCCGAATACAACAAGGGCGCCTACTGCAAGGACATCTGTAAGCCCCGCCGGAAGAGCCTTTATGAATACATTTGTAAGGAAATGTCCCTGTATTATTTCCTTATTTGGCTGCAGCGCGAGGAAAAATGCCGGTATGCCAATCGTAAACATACTAATCAGCGATACCTGAGACGGCTCCAGCGGATAGGTGATCATAAACACTACCGAGAACAGAGACAGCAGGAATGAAAAAATATTCTTTACCAAAAACAGGCTGGCGGAACGCTGGATATTGTTTACGACTCTCCTGCCCTCCAGCACAACAGACGGCATACAGGCAAAATTGGATTCCAGAAGTACTACCTGGGAGGCCTGTACTGCCGCATCGCTCCCGGAGGCCATTGCTACGCTGCAATCGGCATCCTTAAGGGCAAGAACATCGTTTACTCCGTCTCCAGTCATGGCAACGGTCCGTCCCTGCTTCTTCAGCGTCTGCACAAACTGACGTTTCTGGGCCGGCGTTACCCGTCCGAACACAGTATATTGCGCAATTGCATTTTCTACGTCTTCCTCTGTCATAAGCGTTGCCGCGTCAATATATTCTTCCGCATTCTTTATCCCGGCCTCTTTTGCTGTCTCAGATACAGTAAGTGGGTTATCTCCTGATATCACCTTTACCTCCACGCCCTGCTCTGCAAAATAGGCGAAGGTTTCCGGGGCTTCCTTTCTTACAGGATTTGCAAGCAGAATATATGCAAGGGGCATGACCTTTTCTGTCAGCTTTTTTCCTTCAAGCTTTCCCCCATAGCTTCCGAATACAAGCACACGGAAGCCTCTTCCGGCATATTTCTGTATCTCCGCCCGAAAGCTTTCGTAGTCCTCCCGCAGCACGAATTCCGGCGCCCCCAGAACATACGCCGTGTCTCCAAACAAAGCCCCGCTATATTTTAAGGCTGAAGTGAAGGGACTTACATACTCTGCCTCAGAGCCCGTATTTTCTGTAAAATATGCCTTAACCGCTTCCATAGTACTGTTATCTGAACTCTGCGCCGCAGCAAAATCCCCCACCAGCTTTTTTATCGGAGGCATTGTGTCCGCTTCATAAAGCTCTGTAGTTACCAGCTTTTTAACACTCATCGTGTTCTCTGTGATCGTCCCTGTTTTATCTACGCATAAGACGTCCACTCGGGCAAGGGTCTCAATACTTTTCATGTCATGAAGCAGTACCTTCTTACGTGCCAGACGCATAGAACTGACTGCAAGAGCCACGCTTGCAAGAAGATAAAGACCCTCCGGAATCATACCGATGACTGCCGCTACCATAAAAGTAATACTGTCCCGGAAGGTTTCCTGATTAAAAAAATATCCCTGTATAAAAAGTATGGATCCAATAGGGATCAGCGCGATTCCCACAAGCTTTACCAGCTTATTCAAAGAGCGGATCATCTCAGACTGCTCCTTTTTATTCATTGCCTTTGCTTCCAGCGTAAGCTGTGAAATATAGGAATCCTCCCCCACCCCTGTAAGTCTTGCACGGCATTCCCCGGCAGCCACAAAGCTTCCCGACATCAGCTTACTCTCCGGACTTTTTGTTATCTCGTCAGCCTCTCCTGTAAGGAGGGATTCATTTACCTGAATTTCACCGCTTACAACAACTGCATCCGCACAAATCTGGTTACCGGCTTTAAAGATAACAATATCATCCAACACCAGATCTTCCGCCGCCACTTTGCTGATCTCGCCGCCGCGTACCACCGACGCGTGGGGCGCATGCAGCATATTCAGCTTGTCCAGTGTATTTTTCGCTCTTATTTCCTGGATAATGCCAATCAGCGTATTCAGAATAATAACCGGAAGAAAGGTCAGATTACGAAAGGAACCCACCAGGCATAAAAGCACTGCCAGTACTGCAAATATAAGATTGAAATATGTGAATATATTTTCATGTATAATTTCCTTCACTGTCTGGGACGCTGGTTCTACTGACACATTGATCCAGCCGCCCTCCTTATGCTCTCTTACCTGCTCGCCTGTAAGCCCTGTTTCCGGCCCTGGATTATAACGTGTTACAGGCGTTCTTTGTCTGGTGTTTTCTTTGTGCTCTTCCGGCGTTTTCTTTTCCGTTTTCTTCAGTCTGAATATCATTTCCGTATGCCTCCTTCTGGTTAAAACTTTTGACTATTTCCTGCATCTCCTATATAATGCATTTTAGATAGAATATAGAAATGCGAGGGAAAATTATGTTTCGTTTATGGGGAAAAGAGTTTAAAGATAATCATTTAGTGCGCGATACCGTCATCTGCGACGACACGACGGACACGCGCACTCATAAAGTATTCCATGCATTAGATGCAGTCTGTTACGAATTTGATTTGAGCAAGCCTATCTGGCTTGAATCAACAATTGAAGATTTTAAAAGGCATGACAAAGCCCGCTTTTATCAAGATAATTTTGTAGATTCCATTGATTTCGATTATCTGGAAATCCACGTAATCGAAGAATAAAATTTTTTACTCGCTTCGTATTGCCGCAAGCGGACTTAGCTGCATTGCCCTCTTTGCGGGAAAATAGCCTGCCGTAATTCCTACCATCATTGCAAACAGCATCGAAACCAGCACAAGCCACAGCGGAATGTAAGAGATATCCCCATCAAATCCCATAACCGCGCCGTGTCCCGTCACGACGTTGATAAGGGCAGACACAAGGAAGCTGAAAATGTTCCCAATCACTCCTCCGATTAATCCAATGCAGGCCGCCTCCATAAGAAACATCTGTTTTATATTCTTCAAGCTGCAGCCAAGTACCTTTATAACGCCGATCTCCTTGGTTCGTTCATAGATTGACATCATCATAGTATTTGCAATACCAATTGCCGCCACAAACAGGGAAACGGCGCCGATTCCTCCAAGCACTGCCTGTATCATGGCAAATTCCTTCTGCATACTCTCTAAAAATTCTGCGTTTGTCTCTACATTATATCCCATCTGCCTGATAGCGTCCGCCACTTCATTTACATTATTTATATCATCTGCTTTTACCTGGGCATACGTGTAGTAAAAGTCTTTATATGGCTTTCCGGCCTTGGTTGTGGGCTGTCCCGGTATTACGCCGCCTGAAAACTCTTTCTTCAGCACCTGCCTGAGGGCATCCAGATCACAGTATATATAATATGCATGGGAATTATAGTCATCCGGCCCTCCTTCAACAACACCGCTTGCTTTTACAACATGCTTCTGTACATTCTTCTTAGCGGGCTGTTCTCCGCTTCCTCCCGCCCCTTCGCCAATATTCATGTCTGAAGACTGGCTGTTATAGTATCCGTCCTGATCTAAAATCAGAAATACAGAATCTTTCGCAAGATCAAGATCCGGCAAAATGCCTGTCTCCCAATAATAGCTGTCGCTGCCTTTCTCCCGAAAATCGGTTATAACTATGTTGCCATAAACAACCTCAAGGGGACCGCCCTTTCTGGGGAGACTTCCCCCTTCTGCAAGGGGTATATTCTGTTCTGCAAGCCCTTCATGGGGCATGGCCTTTAACGAACCATAGCCTTCATAGACTCCTTTCAGCATAATGACGGACATCTCGTATACCGGATAGGAGGAAACCACATGTTCAAGATTTCCTAAATCTTCCACCACTTTATCGTCTATATACTGGGTTGGATCCACCTGATTATCACCTGAATCGGAATAATAGAACATGGAATCCCCCGCAGACTTTCCGGTCACCTTAATACTTGTAAGACCGCCGGACTGCTCCACCTGCCGATAGAGCGACTGCTGCATGCCAAGCCCAAGCGAGATCATGACTACAATGGAGGTCGTGCCGATAATAACTCCAAGAACCGTCAAAAAGGTACGCAGTTTTCTTCTTTTTAAGTTACTTCCACTCATCCTCAGAAGGTCCATCCAACTCATCTAACAGCGCCTCCTCCTCGTTCTTCATTCTTTTCTTCTTATTTCTCTTTACGATAACGATGACCGCAATGATCACAGCTGCTGCAATGACGGCAATAACGATGGGTATTACCGGAAGCTTACTTTCCTCCATAGGCATCTCTTCCATCATGCCCATATCCTCCTGCATCGGCTCCGTGACCTCAATCTCAAATTCTTCTTTTTTCTGGGAAACCTTTCCTGCCTCGTCCTCATAGCTTAAGATCATGGTTACCTTGGCGGGTCCTTCCGACATCTTTGTTCCTTCCAGCATGGCGTCCACAGAGGCCGACGCACCGGACTCCACATTTCCTACAAATACTTCTTCTCTTTTAATGTTTTCACCTTCAAAGGCCGCTTTTACATTATACAGCTTAATCCTTCCCAGATTATACAGGTTAAACATAATATTGGCTTCTTCCCCCACCGTAATATTGGCCGGGTTAATCTCAAACTCGCTAAGCTCAAATCTCGCATCCTGCTTTACCGGAATAGACAGACTTGAGGAGCCTTCCACCTGGGCGCCTTCGCCGTCCTCATACTTCATGGCAAGCTCAATGCTATAAGGCTTCTGGAGAAGATCCGACTTGGCGTTCAGATTGATGGATATATCTGCCGCCCCCTCTGCATTCATTCCTTCAAGGTAAATGGAACTGGAGCCTGACGACGGAAGGAATGCCGGCGCCATTGTCTGCTCATCGGATCCTTCTGTGGGCGCCTGCAGATCAAACAGCATATTCTGTACACGGGAGGATTTGGAGGTATTTTTCAGATGCACCGTAAGGGTAAAATCCTGTCCTGCACGAACCTCGGCGGGACTTGTGGAAAATCCTGTCACAATGACACGCGGGACAGAGGAATTTCCTGAACTCTCACCGCCTCCTCCATCGCTGTAGGACGCCTCTCCGTTGCTGAAGCCTCCGGCTTCCGGTTGATCATTCTGCGCCGGATCCTTATCTGGTTTTTTGTCTTCGTCTTTTTCAGGTTCCTTTGCCTTTGCAGTTGTATTAACATAAAGCTTCTGTGTATTCACCTTTACTCCGTCCACGAAAATGCCAAAGGAAATCGTATGTCTGGCTGTTGGAACATCTTCACGCTGGGTAAAGGTAAAAGAAATGTCCTTGGTCTGACCAGGCGTCAATTTGGAAATAATCTGTGTATACTCCTGCTGTTCCGTTTCAAACGGCCAGTTATCCACATTATCTCCCAGATCCGGTTTTATAACAATATTTTCCACCTCCGGGGTTCCCTGCTCATTAGTATTTGTAACCTCTAGCTCCCACGATGTTTTTTTATCGGTTGAATACCTTGGAACTGCGCCGTTCTTAGATATCAAAGTTATCTTACTTAAATCCGCATCTGCCGGATCCGCCTGTGCAGACACATTCTCCGGAGCTTCCGCCTTAAGCGCCTCTGCCGGCGTAACTGCCGCCGCCAGCGCTGCCGCCAGCATTCCAATCATGTACTTCCGTATGTATCTCCTTCTATTGTTCATGCTCTTTATCCTCCCTCGTCTTTATATTTCTGTTATCTTCTATCTTCAATATCTTGCCGTCACTTATATGGAATACCCTGTCGGCGTAGGTGGCAAGATGTGCGTCATGAGTTACCATGACCAGCGTCTTATTCTGTTCCCTTACCACCCGCTGCATCAGCTCCATAACCTCTTCTGAGGTGTGTGAGTCAAGATTTCCTGTGGGCTCGTCTGCAAATATAATCTTCGGATCCACTACAAGGGCCCTCGCTACTCCAACTCTCTGCTGCTGCCCTCCTGACATCTGATTAGGAAAATGCTTCTTATGCTTCTTAAGATTCACAAGCTCCAGCATCCTCTCTGCCTTCTTTATGCGTATATTCCTGGGTACTCTTCGAAAGCTCAGCGGCAGCGCTACATTCTCTACCGCATTCATAGTCCCCAGAAGATGAAAGGACTGGAAGATGAATCCCACGTTCCTCCTGCGGAAGCTTACAAGCTGTTCTTCATTCAAATTCTCTATATGCTCTCCTCCGATCACGACCTGACCTTTCGTAGGCTTTTCCAGACCGGCAAGCATATTAAGAAGCGTAGACTTGCCGGAACCGGATGTTCCTACTATTGCACAAAACTCCCCGCGGAAAATATCAAAATCCACGCCGTTAAGAGCTCTGACAACCTCGTCCCCGACCCGGTAAAGCTTATATAGATTTCTTACCTCAATTACTTTCTCCATAGGCCCCTCCTCACTCGTCTTGTTTATTATACAACAAAAAAAGAAATACTTCCGATAAAAAGTATGAAGTATTTCTTAAGATTTGGTAATATTCCTGTCAATATGCAGCATAAACGGCTGATTCTATTCTATGTCAAAACCTCTTCTGCTATATTACGGGCATGGTCTGAAATACGTTCCAGACAAACAAGGGTGTCTAAAAATACAATTCCTGCCTCTGTATTACACTCATTTTTCGCCAGCCGCCGAATGTGCTTACTTCGAAGCTCAATTTCCAGAGAATCTATTTTCGTCTCCTTCTCTATAACTGTCAAGGCCTTTTCTGTACTCTGTTCTTCAAATGCTTCTAACGCATAAATATAGCTGTCAACAGAGTCCTTCAGCATCTCGTCCAGCTGTATCTTCGCCACATCGGAAAATCCTGTCTTTTTCTCAAGCAGCGTCTCCGCAAATTCAGAAATATTTTCACAGTAATCGCTGATACGCTCTATATCAGACAGTACTTGAAGCAGACGGGCCACTGTCTGATGCTCTCTCTCGCTAATCTGAAGAGCGCCCAGCTTAATTGTGTAATCGGTTATGCCGGCACACAGCTTATCAACTGTATCCTCATCTTCCTTTAACAGTGCAATGTCTTCCTCATTTTTTGTATACAATACTCTTTTTACTATTTCCAGCGATTTTTTTACTATTTCGCCCATTCGGATTGTTTCCCTGATTGTTGACTGCAGAGCTATGCCCGGCGTCTCAAGCATACGTTCGTCGAGAAGTACTTTTGCCGGATCCTGTTCCTTTTCCTTCACATGACCAATTTTCTTCGCAAGTCTGATAATAAAACCGGAAACCGGGAAAAGGAGAATTGTTGTGCCAACATTAAATACCGTGTGTACCATACTGATCTCTGTCTGTGTAATAGCGCCTGCTCCTGCCTGGGGCCGAAGCATCTCAAAGAACAGGATTGCCGCCACGCTGAATATAACCGTACCAATAATATTAAACAATAAATGCATCAGCGCCGCCGTCTTTGCATTCTTTTTGGCTCCAAGGCTGGAAAGGATCGCCGTAACACACGTACCTATATTCTGTCCCATAATAATATATATGGCCGCGCTAAAGGGCACAAGACCGGCAGCTGCAAGACTCTGCAGAATACCGACAGATGCCGAAGAGCTCTGGATGATCGCCGTAACAACCGCTCCTGCCAGAATGCCAAGTATCGGGCTCTGTCCCAATGTAACAAATATGCTCCGAAAGCCTTCGGAAGCCTTCAAAGGCTCCACCGCAGAGGACATCGTAGTAATTCCTATAAATAACAGTCCAAAACCAATTACTATATTGGCAATCTCCTTTGATGACCGCCGTTTTCCTGTCAGCATTACTACTACGCCTGCAATAACTGCAACCGGCGCAAGCTTTGCGGGGCTTAAAAATTCCGCCCACTCTACCGCTGATACAAGCCATCCGGTTACTGTCGTGCCCACATTGGCTCCCATAATCACTCCCATCGCCTGGGTCAGATTCATAATCCCTGCATTTACGAAACCTACAACCATAACTGTAGTGGCGGAGGAACTCTGAATCACAGCCGTAATCGCAGCGCCAAGCAGAACGCCCATCAGCTTATTCTTCGTCAGTACCTCCAATAGCGATTTCATCCTCTTGCCTGCTGCATTCTCAAGGCCCTGAGCCATAATCTGCATGCCGTAGATGAACATGCCAAGTCCTCCCGCAAAAGGAATTATAATAGCCAGATAGTTCATTGCCTTCCTCCTGTGTAATATTCTCATCTATTATATTAGCAACAATTAAACAATAACATCTAATGGAGGGAAACTCAATAACTTCTTCGTCGGAAAACTACTGCCATTACTTTTTCATTTTGGGACTGAACACAAGGGAAGCCAGATAACCGAATATTAATGCCGCTGATATTCCTGCGGCGCTTGCCTTGAAACCTCCCAGAAAAATTCCGATGAAGCCTTCTTTATCTACTGCCTCCTTAACACCTTTCCAGAGAAGATTTCCAAACCCTGCAAGAGGCACGCTTGCACCTGCGCCTGCAAAATCCTGAAAAGGCTGATAAATCTGCAGCGCTCCGAGTACCGCGCCTGTACAGACCAGCAGCACCATAATGCGTCCCGGCATTAATTTTGTTCTGTCTAACAGAATCTGTGCCAGTGCACAGATCAATCCTCCTACCCAGAATGCATTTATATAATCCATATTTTTCTCCTTTCCGTTGTCCTCTAACAATGCTCCAGGACAATTGCATGAGCAATTCCCGGCACGCTTGCTCCTTCATTAAAACTGACTGTTGACATAAGGGCTCCTGTAGGCACAAACAGCACTCTCTTCCATTCACCCCGCACAAGCTTCGGAAGAATATAGGAGGACAATGTTGTCGCCGCACATCCGCAGCCGCTCCCTCCCGCATGGGTATCCTGCTTGTCCTGATCAAAAATTGTCATTCCGCAATCCATATGATTTTTCTTAATGTCATATCCCTTGCCTGTTAAAAGGTCAAATAAAATGCTCTGTCCTACATATCCCAGATCTCCCGTTATGATCCGGTTATAATCTTCAGGATCCCGTCCAAAGTCTTTCAGGTTACGCAAGATCGTATCGCACGCTGCCGGCGCCATACACGCACCCATATTCTGAGAATCCTTCAAACCATAATCTACAATTTTCCCTACGGTCACTCCAGTAATCCGCACATGGCTCCGCTTCGTTCCTACCAGAAACGCACCGCTCCCGGTTACCGTCCACTGGGCCGACAGGGGTCTCTGGTTTGCATAGCTCAGAGGGAAACGAAATTCCTTTTCCGCACTTCCAAAATGACTGGAGGTAACTGCAAGCATATATTCACCATAGCCTGCCGCGACACTCATAGATGCAAGGGCAAGGGCCTCTCCTGAAGTAGAACAGGCGCCGAATAATCCGAACATAGGAATGTTCAGCTCTTCTACTCCTATGGAGGTAGCGATTCCCTGACGCAGCAAATCTCCTCCATATAAAAAACGTACCTGTTCCTGGCTGATATGTGCCTTTCCCATTGCAAGAAGGCAGGCTTCTTTCTGCATGGTACTTTCAGCTTCCTCCCAAGTGTCTGCGCCAAACAGATTGTCTTCTCCTACCAGATCAAACATTTTTCCCAGCGGTCCTTCCCCCTCCTTTTTTCCGACAACAGACGCACTGCTGATAAGATATGGCGATTCTTCAAATTCAATACTCTGGGTTCCCTTTGTATAGTTTTTCTGACTCATAAAAGCTCTCCATTTTCTACATTTATTTACAGGATTATTATGTGTATGCAGAAAAAAAATATACAAAAATCTCCGGTTAAAAACAAAACTTCACCACCAATTTTGCCGCAGGGAGGAATACACATAATATCTTAATGTCAGGAAGAATATTCAAATTCAAAGGAAGCCCTGTCCGTTTCAAAGGCAAACAGGGTGCAGCCCCCTTTACAAAACCGGTAGAAAGCCCGACAGGACGCACTTTCATAAATCGTCCTTACCATGTCTCCCTTGGTTGGAGCCTTAAGGGGTTGTCCTGACGGTCCCAGCAAGCGGACATCCAATTCCAGACTGCCCTGTTTCACCCGAACCATTTTATTTTGAATTTTCACAACTCGTGCTCCCAGATAAGTAGCTATCCTATACTCCTTTCCCCGCCATAATACAACACCTATAATACCGGTAAAATGAATTCCTGCCATGGGAATATCTGCCGCAGACAGTATCAAAGACCCTCCAGGAAAGAAACACTGGGTCCACATATACTCTTTAGGAAATGACCGGCCGCAGTCTCCTTCCCAATATCCCCGTGCATTCTGGAAAGAATATTCCCGCCCATTGATACACACATTTCCCCTGACCGGATGGCGCATACTCCAAACGCTGTGGCGGCATTCCATAAACGGCACCAGTGCAAAAGGTCCCATAATATCATATTTTAATGGGAAAAGAGGTCCAAAATCCAATACCCCCCTTACAATTACCTGCGGCGTGTGTATTGCCAGATGTATGCCTTTTTCACCGAATCGATTTTTTCCGATAAAAATATTTTGTTTTGTCCGTCTAAAAACATCCGCCGGAAACATAACTGTCCAGGCATCATGGTTCGTGATAATCTGAACAGAGCAGGTGCGTTTATCTCCTGTATTGTGAATGGCAGGTATTACTGCCAAAGTCTGTGTATCGGACTGGCATTTCAAATACCAGCCATAAAAAAATTATACATATGCTTATCTCCATGAAAAAATAATGTTATTATTCCTTAATAACTTACCAATAAATAGCAGAGGCATATTAAAAAAGCAGGCCAACAAACGCTCAAGTCCGTTACCCTGCCAAGACTGCTGCTATATCTTCTTTCCAGTCTGCTCCAGCCCTTCTACAATCCTATGCAATAACTGTTACTTGCTTTTCCATCCATACACAATCCCTCTTTCTAACATATTCCCGTCATTTTCAATATCCAGTAGCCCAATCCCAGAACCCAGCTCGAAAAGATTCCATACAGTATCACCGGTCCGGCAATGGTAAATATCTTGCACCCGATTCCCATAACCTGGCCTTCCTTCTGATACTCAATTGCAGGAGACGCCACGGAATTGGCAAATCCTGTGATCGGCACCAAAGCGCCGGCGCCTCCCCACTTTGCAATACTCGGATAGATATTAAATCCGGTAAGCAGCACACTTAGCAAAATCAAAAGCATGGATGTCCATCCGCCGCTGATATCCTTATCAAGGCCTTGTGATTTGCAGAAGTTGAGTATACACTGCCCGAGCACACAGATAATTCCTCCGGTTACGAACGCTTTTGCCATATTTGCCGGAAGGTTGTGAACCGGAGTTTTTTGTTTTACATAATTTTCATAGGCCTGCTGTTGTTTTTGTTTATCCATCGTTTTTCTCCTTGATATATAAATTCTTGATAATATATAGCCATCTTCCCCTACCACCGCTGCGCAAAGAAGAGCAGGGCGCCTAAGCCTTTTCCAAGGGCAACGCCAAGTATCAGGTACGGAATGAATCTTATAAGCTTTACCCTTCTTATGAATATGGGGAACACGTTTAATATCTCGGCCAGAGCCATTGACCAGCATCCTACGAAGATGCCGGACAAAATGCCGAAGACCGGCACAATCCATTCTCCAAAAGGGATACTGATATGATAAACCCAGAAGATATTTCCGAGCATACCGCCCAGCGCCACGCTGTCCTCATATAAAAGAATATGCTCTCCGGTGTGGGTACGGTCCGCAAAGTCTGAAACAACTCCCAGGCCGATAATAAAGGAAAACAGCCCTCCTGCCACTACCATTCCCGCACTAAGTCCGATAACTGCCAGAAGTATTTCTTTTATCCACATCCAGCTCCTTCCCCTTTCTGGAAATATTTTCAATCAATGTCGTCTGAAGATCATTCTCATATAGACGCATCTCCACTTCCATCGGAGTGGGATCCACGGAAAAGCGTTTTTTGCCAAAGTGATTGAAGAATGTAAGAATCCCTATTATAAGACCAATACTGTAGGTAAGCTCCAGAATGGTAAACCCATTGCTTTCCGTACCGGTTACAAGCTGGTAGATTTGGCCGAACATCTTTGTTACATCTACGTCATTATTAAACGCCATGATGGAGAATGCTGCTCCGATAAAGCTGATAAGAACCACAATCGCCGCCTTTAACCAATGTATAAAGCCTCCTGCCGTCTGCTGCTCCTCATAGGTGACGATAAAATCCTGCTCTCCCAGATTTTGTACGTCTATATTCGGATATTTCTCGTGAATCAGCTGAATCACTCTCAAAACCGACACGGCAGTACGGTTCTGATTCTTTTTGTCTGTATGATGAAATGTTAGTAATTTTATCGCCTTAAGCTTTGGCACAACTGCCGGATTGGAACATTCCAGATTCAGCACGTCTCCCAATGTAACCTGAGGATTTGTAACCTCTATATTTCTTTCCGCCTTTATATATATAGTTTCACTGTTTGACGCCATATTCTTCACCCCGCTTTTGTATCTCCGACATTACGAGTGTTCCCTCACTGATACTCTCATTATTTTTTCCGCTGCCGAAATAATATACACACCCGACTAGAATTGCCAATGCCACGACAAAAATCAGGCATATCCTTAGCTTTCTTCTGGCCTCCTCCATACTGACACCGCCTTTCTTTCGCTTTTTTACACTGGTAGTATGGAATATTCCTTTGGAAAATATGCATGGATATGCCTTCTATATTCTCTCTCTCAATCTTTTTAAAATTTTTTTTTCTAATCTTGACACCTGCACCTGGGAAATACCAAGCTCCTCTCCCACTTGAGTCTGGGTTCTGTCCGCAAAATACCGCAGGTAAATCAGCCTGCGTTCCTCTTTATCAAGTGAGGTCAGAAGCTCTCCGAGAAGCATGTGATTCAGTATCCTCTCCTCCTGTCTTTCCTTTTCCGGAAGCTTATCCATCAGTCTGATCTCCTGTCCATCCTTCTGAAAGATCGGCTTCTGCAGAGATTCCACATCTCCGCCGGCGTCTAAGGCCTGTGCAAGCTCTTCTCTGTCAACCATAAGCTCATCGGCTATTTCCGTTATCGTCGGCTCCCGTCCCCACTTATCACACAGCTTTTCCTTACACAGATATGCCTTATAGGACAGCTCTTTCAACGATCTGCTCACCTTGATCATGCCGTCGTCTCTTAAGAACCGTTTAATTTCTCCGGATATCATAGGAACAGCATAAGTAGAAAATTTCACATCATAGGAGAGGTCAAATTTATCAATTGCCTTCAAGAGCCCTATATTTCCTATTTGAAACAAATCTTCTGCCTCTGTTCCTCTATTATAAAACCGCTTTACAATACACCATACAAGACCGGCGTTTTCCTCTACTAATTGTGTTCTCGCTTTCTCATCTCCTTCGTGGGACTTCCTGATTAAAGCGATTGTACGGTCCATAGTTTCCGCCCTTTTCCGATTATTTTCTTCATTTTTACAATGGTTCCTTTTCCTGGCTCAGATATGACCTCCAGCTCATCCATAAATGCCTCCATGAAGGAAAAACCCATTCCGGATCGATCCAGATCCGCTTTTGTTGTAAACAGCGGCTCCATAGCGGCTTCTACATCCTCAATTCCTTTTCCTTTATCCTCCACCTCTATGTAAATAGTCTGCTTTTCGGTACGGCACCTGATATACACGTTATGAACCTCGCTCTCATATCCGTGAATGATTGCATTGGTAACCGCCTCGGATACTGCCGTCTTTACATCAGAAACCTCCTCCACCGTTGGATTCAGCGAAGTCATAAATGCCGCGACGGTCACTCTGGCAAAGGATTCATTACTGGAACGGCTGTCAAATATCAACTGCATTTCATTCGTATTTTCCATCTACTTTTCCTCCTCATATATTTGCATAATTTTCGTTACTCCCGACATAGTAAGCATTTTTTTCATTCTCTCATTCGTGTGCACCGCGCACACCTCTCCTCCCAGCATACTGACCCTTTTATATCTGCCCATAATAACGCCGATTCCAGAACTATCGCAAAACTGTGTTTTCCCGAAATCAAAGATAATATAACGAATATGGCTGCGCTCGATTAAATGGTCCGCCTCTTTTCGTATTTCCTCCGCATTGTGATGATCCAGCTCATGGGGAAGAAATATGGTCAGACAGTTTTCCTGTACCTGATATTTCATTGATGATTTCCTCGCTTTCCCTGCCTTCGAAAAAAGGATATGCAGCTTTTCTGCATATCCTTTTCTTTCGTATCCTGATCTTCTTTTCTATTGTACTCCGTCCTGTCCGCCTTCTGAAGCGCCGGCCTCTTATTCCGGCTCACCTCCGGAGTCCCCTGTATTCTCATCGCCGTCCTCTGTATTCTCGTCGCCATCCTCTGTATCTTCTGCGCTCCGGGGCTGCTGCGCCTCCAACGCCTCTTTTGCCGTATCCGCAACATCTGTATCGGGGTAACTTTCCACAATCTTCTGATACCTTAGATTTGCTTTGTCCTGCTCGCCCTTTTTTTCGTAGGACTGCGCCAGTAAAAGCATTGCGGCTCCATCTTCATAACCCTCGTCCATACGCATCACATTTTCCAGATTTGTAATAGCGGTATCATAATTGGCAACCTCATAATTCTGCTGCGATGTTGCATACAATTCTGCGCACATGGCCGGAAACAAATCTTCCGCCATCGTATTATAAGTCTCACGTCCAATTGTTCCCAGAGAATCCGGCGTTATTTTCAGAAGCTCCTCCACCATATTGGCATTGCTCATATCCTGTGCTCTGTAGTGGTCGGAGACATTAATAAGCACCTCATAGCTTTCCTGTGTGGAAGCTGCTGTTGCCTGTGCGTTTTCCGTCTGCTCACTGGTAGATCGATATGACTCTAACTCTGTCTTTAACGCATTGATCTGTGACTTCTGAGTCTCTATCTGATCGCTGAACGCCACTGTCTGCTCATTCAGCTTTCTTTGTTTCGTAATATTTAAGGCCGGCATAATCAAAAACCACATTACCAGAACACCCACGACTACGCCTATACCCATATTAATTACCGTGTTAAGCCCCGTGCGTTCTTTAAACGCCGTGGAAACCGGCTGGATAATTGTCTCATTTCCAAGATTGTACGTAACTGTCCGGCGTTCCTTTTTTTCATCTTTTTTCTCTGGAATCACCCGTTCTTTACGAATCAGATTCAGCTCGTGCATATACCGGAGGGTCAGCTCATGGGTCGTATCCAGCCTATGCGCAATTTTAAGCATCTGTCTGGCATTGGCGTACTGCTCTGTATGCAGATACAAAAAGCTTAAAAGCTGGTATGCTCTTACATAAGTGGGATGGGCGGCAATTGCTTTCTTAAGCTGAATGATTGCCAGATCTTCCCCATGCTGGGCAGCATACTGCAGGCTTTGATTGTATTTTTTTACCGCCTGATTGATTGCTTCTAACTCCCCGGGAGTCTCCTGTATCTTACTGATGTAGTAATTCGCTATATTATCATGGGGCTTAAGATTCTTACTGATAATCCATTCCACAAGAGCCTCCACCACGTCTCCCCGTCCATAATATACCAGACCCAGAAGATTCCTGGACGCAACATTTTCCCTGTTATACTGAAGGCTGCGCCTGAGAGATGAGACCGCGCCGGACATATCTCTGATTCCCGCCTTCTTCAGTCCGTCATTATACCAGTAATTTGACTGGTATACAAGTTTCATCGTATAATCCATATATCACTAATCCTTTTATCTGGTCTGCTCTACTACTTCACGAATAATGTCCGTCATATCGGTGAGATCCTCCTGATAGACTGCCTCCTGAATCTCTTCTACCTCAAGACTGGGCTGAAACTTCTTTAACTCTTCTTCATAATTCAGCATACTATCTGCCTCCTGTCAGCAATCTTTCTACCATTCCTGCAAGGTAGAGGGAACCAAGACAATAGATATAGCCTGTCTCCCCCTGTTCCTCATACGCCGCCTTAAGTGCGTCCGAAATTTCCGCTTTCTCGATTACCTTCTCCTTCGTGTGCCGCCGGAATATTCTTCCCAGCTCTTTCACAGGAACTCTTCGCTTGTCTTCTATTTCTGTTACAATATAGGCCTTTGCTGTTATGTTCCCGCATAAATATTCTATCATCTGCTCATATTTTTTGTCTGCCGCTGCGGAAAATATAAAAACCGGAGGCCCTTCCTCATCCTCAAGAGCCTGTACGCTTTCCACAAATGCTTCTACCGCACCCGGATTATGTGCTCCGTCAATAACAAGACGGCCGCCGGCCTCCTGCATTCTGCCCTTCCAGCAGATTGACGCCACCGCTTCCTGCCATCTCTCCTTATGAATTTCTGCATTCCTCAAAAGATATTCCGCAGCCTCAATGGCAATCTCTGCATTCATCACCTGGTAGATACCGCAAATTGGAACCTTCCAGCTAATATATTTATCATACGCATTTGCTCTGGAAAATGCAATATATTTTCGAGCCACTTTCTGGATTTCGAACGCATTTTTCGTGATTTCTCTACAAGGTGCGCAAAGCTCTGCCGCTGTCTTTTTTATTACCTCTGCCGCCTTTTCATTTCCGCCGTCAAAAAACACCGGCACAAAGGGCTTGATAATTCCTGCCTTTTCTCTTGCTATCTCCTCAACAGAATCTCCCAAAATCTCCGTATGATCAAGGCTTATGGATGTAATAATCGTAACCGCCGGATCAGGAAATGCATTCGTTGCGTCAAGCCGTCCCCCCAGCCCTGTTTCCAGGACGATATACTCTGCATCTGTATGAGAAAATACCTTCATTCCCATTCCAAATAAAAATTCGAAATACGACGGATGCTCAATACCTTCCTTTTCCATCCTGTGCACTACATTGTACACGTCTGAAAATATACGGTAAAACTCCCCGTCCGAAACCGGATGTCTTCCCACCTGAATCCTTTCATTAATGGAAACAAGGTGGGGAGATGTAAAAAAGCCTGTCTTTTTCCCTTCCTTTTCCAGAATCGCCTGTATATATGCACATACGGAACCCTTCCCGTTGGTTCCTGCCACATGTATAACCTTCCGGTCAAACGCCGGGTTTCCAAGCCGTCTTAAAAACTCCTTCGTATGGTCTAACGTATGCTTTTTTGTAAACTTCGGAATCTCTTCTATATAACGAACCGCCTCTTTGTAATCTGCAGGTCTTTGCTCCACTCTATCGCCGTCCTTATTCTTCTTCCCCTGTCTGCAGGGTCCATGACTTTGTCGTATCCGTTCCCGTGTCCTCCACTATGGTAAGCTTTCCGTCCTCATAAATATATTTGTCGGAAACACGAAATACCGTGCTGCTTGAACCCATCTGAACAACCGCAATCTCGTCCTTATCCTCAAGTTCCGTCTCCGGCAGGACAATCCTCGTATTATTTAAAAATGTACTTTTCTGTCTCTCTCCATTCACAAATACTCTGCTCTGCTTTGTAAAGTTCTCCCCATACAGACTGTAGCCCTCCTCAAGATAAGGAACAACGCCCCCCAGCGTCACATCCTTGACCCCCATCATCATATGTCCTTCCGTAATGGGCGGTTTTCCGTCATAGACGTACTGCTCACCATACAGAATGTCATATTGGAGAAGCTCCAAATCCGCCAGATAATTCTTTGTCTGCTGCCGTTCCTGATGATAGTTAAATACTGTACCGGAATGTATATCAAGACGGTTGAACACCTCTGCCATAATCTGGTAGGCAGGAATATTCTTATCCTGCTTTTCAAGGCCAATATTATCCCATATCACATAATTCGTGTTATACAAATAGCGGCTCTTTAAATCCTCGGCTTTCAGTCCCATTGTAGGAAGGTGATCTCCGTAAAATACAACCACCGAAGGCTCGCCCCTTTTTTCCAGCGCCTTAATAAGATTCCCTGCAAATTCATCCATCTCATATACCTGATTTACATAATATTCCCACTTATTTTTCAGCGCCTCATCCTCAATGCCCTCTACTGTAATTTTCGGATTTTCAATCAGCCTTGTTTCCGGATAGTCTCCATGGCCCTGCACACTGATACCAAATATAAAATCCTGCTGTTCCGTCGTATCCATGGCCTCCAGAATATGCTGAATCAGGATATCATCCTTTGCCCATCCATTTTCCGTAAGCTGCAGAATATTCATAAATTCCTTGCTGGTATAACTGTCAAAGCCGATATTATCAAACACTCTTGCACGGCTGTAAAAATTCCCTCCATTATTATGAAGCGCATGGGCTCCATAGCCCAGCTTTGTAAGCGCTGTAGCCGCGCTTTCACAGGGCTGATCTTTAAGTACTGTCTTATAAGGATACTCGCCTGGTCCAAAGTAGCGCAGATTCATTCCTGTCAGCACTTCAAACTCTGTATTTGCCGTTCCCGCGCCTACTGACGGTACCTTAAAGTATCCGGAGGAGTAGTTTTCATACATTTTCCTCAGATTAGGCGAGGCATCCTGGGACGTGGTAAAAAATTCTGATTCTGCCACATCAAAATAGGATTCCAGCTGTATAAATATGATATTGGGAAGGTCCGTTTCTGCACGTCCGGTATCATTTCTGGTAATATCCCGATGATTACTGATTGCATCAACCGTCCCTTCATCATAATCATGGGGCTCCGTAATCCCTGTGTTAAACACGCTGGCCATAAAACAGTATGGCAGTCCATAATCCTCATATGCAAACGCAATATTTCCAAAATAAGTAGATACTACTCGTTTTTCAATGGCCGCGTCTGTGAGCGCTCCATATAAAAGGGCACAGATTACAATCCCTCCTGCTCCCCAGAGCCTGTGTATCTTACCCTCATACTGTCCGCCGCGTCTCCACATAGATATTACCCAGATAACAACAGCAGCAATTCCCACTCCCACAATAATAAGCTCAAAGGAGTTAAAATAATTATGGATCAGAGTCACCGCATCCTTGGCAACCTTTAAATCCTGGGCGTTAAACGGCGTGACGCGTTTCGTCAGCATATATCCATTGGAAATTCCCAGCACCAGCCATAAAACGCTTATAATGATTCGTACAAACACACGGCGTTTAAACAGATACACAACAGAAAGGGTCATAAAGATCATGTACGCATTATATAAAAATACAAGCGGCGTTTCTGTCATATAGTTCCACGCCTCAAAGAACGAAAGCCTGGATATCGCCTCAATGGTAAAATTAATCCCGCACGCAAGAAGAAGATGTAATACCAGCGATAATCTGTTCATGACTTTATAAACCGGCTTCATTTTCTTTGCGAAGGCACTGTTACGGCGCTCCTCGATGATACGGCTGCGCCGCTCTTTCCTTGCCTTCCAGTATTCTCTGACATCTTCCTTTTTCAGATTCTTTATCTTATGGAGTCCACCCTTTACATCGGGTTTTTTTATATGAATTTTCTTCATAATATCCCCTTAAATCTTTGTTTACATCTGTTTTGCTTCTAATCCTCTAAGCCTCTCCATTACCTGCTCCAGCATCTGCTTGTAGGTCTCAAGCTTTTCTTTTTCTTCTTTTACCTTTGCCTCCGGAGCCTTGCTTACAAACTTTTCATTATTCAGCATTCCGGACGCCCGGGCAATCTCCTTTTCCAGACGAGCCTCTTCCTTCTTCAGACGCTCCATTTCCTGTTTAAAATCGATAAGCTCGTCAAGTGGAACATAAACATGTGCGTCCGGCACTACAACCGAAACTGCGTCTTCTGCAATACCGTTCTTATTCATCTGAAGAACAAACGCGTTAGCCGACGCCATCATTTTTGCTGATTCCCCCAGAAGTGAAAGGCCTTCTCTTAAGATCTCCTCCTCACATACCACATAGATTGTTGCTTTTCTTGCATTCGGAACATTCATCTCGGCACGTACATTACGCACGCCCCGGATAATCTCCTGATAATGTGAAAGTATCTCTTCCGCTTCTTTATTCTCCCATTTTTCTTCATATGCCGGCCACTGAGACATCATAAGAGATTCTTCCTCCGGCGACACCTTACTGTATATTTCCTCCGATACAAAGGGCATATACGGATGCAGAAGCTTTAACGCCTTTTTCAGTACCTCCCTAAGCGTCCAAAGCGTGGCGTTTGCACCTGCCTTGTCTTCTTCTGCATGATAAATCCGGTATTTGGAAAGCTCGATATACCAATCGCAGAATTCATCCCAAATAAAATCATATATTTTGGACAGCGCGATTCCAAGCTCGAATTTATCCATATTCTCAGTGACTTCCTTTACAACAGCATTACATCTGGATAATATCCATCTGTCAGCCGGATTAAGGTCTGCGTTTGAAGGTTGCGCGATCTCTTTACCTTCCACATTCATGAGAATAAATCTGGAGGCGTTCCACACCTTATTAGCAAAATTTCGGCTTGCCTCTACTCTCTCATTGTAAAAACGCATATCATTTCCCGGTGCATTTCCGGTAATCAATGTCATCCTGAGTGCATCTGCACCGTACTGATCGATAATCTCAAGGGGATCAATTCCGTTTCCAAGAGATTTACTCATCTTGCGTCCCAGGGAATCCCTTACAAGACCATGTATGAATACCGTGTGGAACGGAGATTTTCCTGTATGGGCATATCCTGAAAATACCATACGGATTACCCAGAAGAAAATAATATCATAACCTGTTACAAGCACGTCTGTAGGATAAAAATAGTCAAGATCCTCTGTCTTTTCCGGCCATCCCAGCGTAGAAAACGGCCACAGTGCAGAACTGAACCATGTATCCAGCGTATCCTCATCCTGCACAAAATGTGTGCACCCACACTTGGGACACTTTTCCGGCGCACCTCTTGATACAACTATTTCGCCGCACTCTTCGCAATAATATGCCGGAATCCTGTGTCCCCACCAAATCTGACGGGAAATACACCAATCCCGGATATTTTCCAGCCAGTGAAGATAGATCTTATCAAATCTCTCCGGCACAAACTTAAGATCTCCGTTTTTCACCGCCTCAATTGCCGGCTTTGCAAGCTCCTCCATCCTTACAAACCACTGCTGCTTAATAAGCGGTTCCACTGTTGTATGGCACCTGTCATGGGTACCTACATTATGACTGTGGGGAACCGTCTTTACAAGGAATCCCTGTTCCTCAAGCTCCTTTACGATAAGCCTCCTTGCTTCGTAACGATCCAGTCCCGCATATTTCCCGCCGTTTTCGTTTATAGCGGCGTCATCATTCATAATATTGATTTCCGGCAGACCGTGACGCTTTCCGACCTCAAAATCGTTGGGATCGTGGGCCGGGGTAATCTTAACGGCGCCTGTCCCAAATTCCTTGTCCACATAATAGTCTGCAACAATCGGAAGCTCTCTGTTTACAAGCGGAAGAAGCGCCTTCTTTCCTACAATGTCTTTATATCTTTCATCCTCCGGATGTACCGCAATGGCCGTATCGCCAAGCATGGTTTCCGGACGCGTCGTAGCGATCTCCAGAAAATCATCGGTTCCCACAATGGGATATTTGATATGCCAGAAATGCCCGTCCTGCTCTTCATGCTCTACTTCTGCGTCAGACAGCGACGTCTTACATACCGGACACCAGTTAATAATTCTGGAGCCTTTATAAATATAGCCTTCTTCATATAATTTAATAAATACTTCCTCTACCGCCTTCGAGCATCCTTCATCCATCGTAAAACGCTCTCTGTCCCAATCACAGGAGGAACCAAGCTTCTTAAGCTGAGCCTCTATTGTTCCTGCATATTCTTCCTTCCACTGCCAGGTCCTCTCAAGGAATTTCTCACGGCCTAATTCTTTTTTATCAATTCCTTCCTCCTTTAACTGATTCGTGACCTTAACCTCCGTGGATATAGCCGCATGATCGGTTCCCGGCACCCATAACGCATTAAAACCCTGCATTCTCTTATAACGAATTAAAATATCCTGCAGAGTATTATCCAGGGCATGCCCCATATGAAGCTTACCGGTAATATTCGGAGGCGGCATTACGGTTGTAAAGGGCTTTTTACTTCTGTCCACCTCAGCATGGAAATACTTATTATCACACCATTTTTCATACAATCTGGCTTCAATTGCCTTCGGATTGTAGGTTGTCTCAAGATTCTGACTCATACTTCTCCTCCTCGTTCTCTTCACAAACTTTCTGTATTTCACACATTCTTCACACTTTCGGGCACAAAAAACCGCCCTTTATGCTCTAAAGGGCGGCTTACAAACCGCGGTACCACCTTTATTATGGCAGAAAGCTCTGCCTCTCCTCTTATTCTGTAACGGGAACGACTCCGGGACAACCTAGCGCCTGACACTGCCGCCAGGAATTCAGCCATCCGGCTCGGAAGCTACCTTCCGCATCCTACGTTCTTAAGCGCCTCTCAGCCTTCCGGGCGTCTCTCTCTGTCAGGGTATGAACGCGTACTCCTCTTCTTCAATGCCTTTATGCTTTATACTTTATATCTGAAACTACAGATTATCATAGCTATGAAGAAAAGATTTGTCAAGGCTGTCTTTAAAATTTTCAGAAAGTCTTAAGAGTTTTATTTTCTATCATTCTCAGAAATTCCCCATCAAGATAATCCTCCATCTTCCGGAACGTCTCCCCGTTGCGGATCAGCCTTCCAGGCTTCTGATACTCAACCCATGCCATCGCGCACCAGGTAATTCCCCTGAGACATGTAACCGGCACAAAGGCCTTAAGCCTTTCTTCTAATCCCGACACATCGAATCTTCCTTTGACCGCTCCTTTATATTCCTTTACAAATCTGTCCATCTCTTCCTCCTTCAGGATAACGTCCGTCTTCCAGAAGGTCGTTGTCGGTGCAAGAAAATGCCCCAAATCCTGCACGGGATCCCCATACAGGGGTTTCTCCCAGTCAACCAGATAGTTTGGCTTTCCTTCTCCGTTTATAAGGAAATTCCCTGAATTAAGCTCTGTATTGACGCAGCAGCAATATCCGTCATAATCTCCAATCCCGTCTACTATTTTCTGTCCGGTAAAAAGCATACGCTCCATCTGTTTTTTCTTTGACAGCTCTCCAAGCTCTGAATGGTAATATGTTTCTGCCATCTCATTACACTCGTCAAGAATTGCCTGCAGCGGATTCTTCGGACGGATCAGTCCGCACACTACATCTCTCCCCTGCTCCTTCATGACCTCCGGATTCACCGGAATACTGTGGATATCCGCCAGACACTCTGCCGCAAGCTTTAAGTCCTTCCGATAGTTAAGGGATCCTCCTTCAAGAAACTCCATCACCAGCACACCATAATCGAGATACTTTTTACTCCCGTCTACATAGACAGGAACAGGAGTCCGTCCAGAGCTCTCAAGAAGCTTTAAGGCATGGTATTCATACTCAATCTGATTCTCAAGATGCATCTGGCTTCCGGTATTTACCCGCAGTACAAGCCTCTTCCCTGTCGACGGATGCCGGAACATATAATTGATATTATACTCCCCCTGGGCAAGCGGTTCATATAAAACCTGGGCATCCGCCGGTATTCCGAGGGCATCTCTGTAGGCTGCGCCTTTTGCATATTCTTTTAGTCCTTTAATCTTATCCATTATATATCTTCACCTTCATCCACGTATCATAAATATTTCTTTTAAATGCCTTCTCCTCTCCGATTTCCGGAAGATTACATATAGACTCCCCTGTTTTTTCCCTCCTGAGATATCCTGTCTGCAAATCCTTTTCTGAAAAACTAAACTGTATTTTATGAGCTGTAAAAAGCTCCGGATGCATCAGGTATACTGCCGCTGTTACATCCCAGTTATAGAATCCCCCGATTCCATAATCCTCTTCGTTATATCTGAACCAATCGTCCGTATTCTCTCTGATATACCGGGCAATCCGCTCCTTTCTTCCGAATAACTCCTTCTTGTATTCTTCTCTTGTGAACAGAACCTTCAGGCAGTTATTTCCCGTAATAACCGATACATTTTTTCCGTATTTTAATACATTGAATGATGCATGAGGATCACAGGAAAAGTTGAGCTCTTTCATTACTTTCTTTTCAAATGCCAAAGGTTCTGTAACTCCTCCCATAAGTACAATCTCTTTTATTTTCTCAAAAAAATGTCTGTCCTTTTCATAGGCTCCTCCAAGGTTTGTAAGAGAACCCGTTGCCAGAATAGAAAGCTCCCCGGGAAATCTGCCCGCCATCATCACAAGATAGTCTGCCGCTTCGCTGTCATACTCTCCCGCCTTACTGCCTCCTGGCTTTACTGTAATATCTTCTCTCCCTAATTCTTTAAGCATCCCATGGATTGTCTTGCACACCACATCCAGACAATTGTTTCCATAGGATGCCGTAATGCCGTGAAGCCTTGCATCCTCGCAGCCCAGCAGGTATAAAAGCGCAAGTCCGTCGTCTACGTCGCAGTCCTTCACGCCAAAGGTATTGTCACAATCGAATACAATCTGCTTCATTTTTAATCTCCATTCCCACTTTATCTCCTGCCGTAATGTCCATTCGCTCCAGCTCGCTGCTTACTGCCGTACAGAACACTTCCCCTGCCGGCGTATTAAGACGTACTTCCGCAGTCTCGCCCATAAACACAACCTCTTCCACTGTACAGTTTTTTCCCGTTGGAATGATTCGAATATCAAAGGGACGAACCCCTATCTCCCAGTCTCCTCTTCGGATATAATTCATCCTTCCAAAATAATCTGCCACTTCCCGGCTGGCTGGACGCTTAAAAATATTCTGAGGCGTATCATACTGAAGAATCCGCCCGCTTTTCATAAGCGCAATTCGATCCGAATATTTAAGCGCCTCCTGCTTATCATGGGTTACAAGTATTGTAGTGAGTCTGTTTTCACGGTGAAGTTTCCTTACCAGTTCTCCCATCTCCAGCCTAAGCTTCCCATCAAGTCCGGAGAAAGGCTCGTCAAGGAGCAGAAGCGTCGGATTTGCAGCAAGGGCTCTGGCCAGGGCAACACGCTGCATCTGGCCTCCCGACATTTCCCGGACCTTCCGATTTCCAAAGCCTTCAAGCTGCACCTCTGCAAGAAGGCTATCCACAGTCTCCTTCTGCCGTTCCTTTGATATCTTTTTAATATTCATGGGGAACGCAATATTTTTTGCCACAGTCATATGGGGAAACAGCCGCAGATCCTGAAATACAATGACTGCTCTCCGTTTTTCCGGAAGGGTGCGGCTCATATCCTTTCCGTTAATTTTCACTACTCCGGATTCTATTTCTATAAGTCCGGCAATGCTCTTAAGAAGAGTACTCTTTCCGCAGCCGGACGCCCCAAGGAGAGAGACAAACTCTCCGTCCGCAATATGTAGGCTGATATCATGGAGAATTTTTTCTTTTCCAAACGCCACATTTAATTTCTGTATCGTTAAACTCATAACCGCTCCTTACTGATTAGGCGTAAAATTCCGTATCCACATTTTTGCTCCATCTCTCTGATATCTTCTCAAACAGTCCAAATATCACCAGTGTAATCCCAAGAAAAACGGCGCTGTATGCACAGGCAATATTCCGATCTCCACCCTGCAGATAGGGCACCATAACAATCGTAAAGGTTTTCACCTGTCCGCCTCCTATCAAAAGCGTGAGAAAATACTGACTGAAGGATACAATGTATGACATGCTGAAAGCTGACAGGATAACCGGTACAAGAAGCGGAAGGGTTACCTGAAAAAATGCCTGTATTTCTGAGGCTCCCAGAACCCGGGCCTGCTCCTCCAGCCTGCTGCCCAGGGCCTCCGTCCCGTCCATTATAAGACGCACAGCATACGGAAGGGAACAGATCAGGTGTGCAAGGACTACACCGGCTATTGTATTATTAAATCCCATTTTAATAAAGATTATCTGTACCCCCATTGCAAATACCGTCGCCGGAACCATAAAAGGAAGAATTGTCATAAAATATATCAGATTTCTAAAAGGAAAATCGTACAATACCAGCGCTCTTGCAGTCAAAGCGCCTGTTACTACCGAAAGCAGGGCTGCCGCAAAGGAGATCAGAATACTGGAAAGAAAAAGTCTTACAAGCGCCCCTCCCCTTCCGGATATTTCTCTCAAAGCGCGGAGAGAAAATACCTGGGGGAGTATATCCGGCCATGCCCATCTCTCTGTCATAGTCCAGATAAGCAGCAGTGTAACAGGCAGCAGTATTATCAGTATCAGAAGCAGCAGCATTATGTTTGTAATTGTGAATTTTTTCTTTCTCATACTGCTCTCCCCCTCGCCGTCAGACTTTTTAAATTTTTCTTCATTAACGCAAAATATATACCTGCACTGCATACGGAGAGCAGTATAATTATCCCATTCAGCGCCATTGCATAAGGTCTGTTCCTTAAATCCGGATGAATATACTGAATATATGCCTGTACCGGCAGCGCTTTCGGAGACGTTGCTCCCAGAAGGAACGGAAGCTCATATGCTCCCAGCGCAAATACAAAAATAATCAAAAATCCGCTGCATATTGTATGTGCACAAAGGGGAAGTGTTATCCTGAAAAAGGTATGCATTCTGCCTGCTCCCAGATTCACCGCAGCCTCGCCAAGCCTCCCGTCAATATTTGCCATCAAAGCGACAACAAAATAAATGATAAAGGGAATCTCCTTCCACAGATATGCCAGAATAATTCCAAGCCCCCGGGCATCATAGACGACTGCCGGGAATTCCTGCTGCTCCCGGATAAATCCCAGCCCATATGCAATCCTTGCAAGAAGCCCGTTCTGCGAACAGAGCTGAATGACAAAAAGGGCCACCACCACATGGGGAACAATAATCGGAAGCTGCACGATTCGCATCATCCTTCCCTTTGTCCTGCGGCTCATTACAAGAAGTGCACATAGCAAAACTCCTGCCATCGTGGAAAGCAGCGCCGAGAAAAGCGAAATCTTCAGGCTATATAAGACAGACGCCGCCATCTCCGGCTTTGTTAGTATCTCTTTGTAATATAAAAGCGTCGGTTCCGTTAATCCAAAAGCCGGAATCACCCCTAAACTCTGGGTAATTCCGGTAACTAATCCCGTCAGGAAGAGGACCGTCAAAAGCAGATGCGGAACCAACAGCAAATATGGTGTAAGCCTCTGTTTCATTATTTGCCCACTACCTCTTCCAGCCAGATCTCTTCAATAATCGGAACAAGCTCTGCCGGCATTTCCGGAAGACGCTTTGACAGCAATTCGTCCTGAGGAATATCTCCCTTTCCAAGCTCTACCTTATCAAAGGCCTGCTTCTGCCCATCCGACAGCTTTTCATAGTCTACAACCGGTAGTACCTTCATAGTATCATAACGGTCTGCCTGAATTTCCGGGGACATCATCTCATTGATTGCAACCATAGCCCCTGTTTTATTGCCTGAATTAGCCGCAATTGCCATAAAGTTCGTATTCCCGATAGTACCTTTGTCAAACTGGAAGGACTGAACTGTCTCCGGATAGGTCCCGTCGGCAATCTTAATTCCTGTGCTGAAAGCATCATAGGTTACATTTAAAACAAGCTCTCCGTCGGCAAACATATTGTCTACTGTTATGGAAGATTCCGGAAAAGTTTTTCCTTCATTCCACAGATATGGATTCAGCTGACGCAGATAATCAAGGGCCGGCTCTATAGCTTCTTTTATCGTCTCCTTGTCCGCCTCTATGTCAAGGAACTGCTCATAGCCGCAGATATCATAGATTACATTCCTTACAAATACGCTTCCTGTAAAGTCCGGAAGAGCCGGATATGTAACCTTGCCCTTATTATTTTTGGCAAATTCAAGAAGTTCGTCTGTATTTTTAGGAAGCTCAGGCGTCACGGCAGTATCTGCAATCAGCACCATCTGTGCTTTACCGTATGGAGCCTCATAGCCTTCAATAGGATATGCAAAATCAAGTGTTACGTCCTCTGACTCTGTGTCCATGTATTCATTAAAGTTCGGAAGGCGGTCTACAAATGGTCCATACAGCATGTCATTTTCCTTTGCAGAACGGAAATTCTCGCCATTAATCCAGATCATATCAATGCTTCCATCTTCCTCACCTGCCTGAATCTCTCCCGAAAGCTGACTCAAAATCTGATCAATATCCATAGGCACGCGTTCCATTGTAATATCATATTTTTCTTTCATTGCCGGTGCAAAGACGTCGTCAAGCCACTGATTCAAAAGCTCGTCTCCGCCCCATCCGTAAAAGGTTACTGTGCTTCCTTTTGCTTCCTCCTTAAGCTCGTCAAAGCTCATATTCTCTATATCTGCAGTGTCTTTTCCCGAGCCTCCTCCTGTATTACTGCTTCCGCAGGCAGCAAGCCCTGACACAAGAAGCATTGCTGTTATAACTGCCAAAACTCTTTTTTTCATTTCGAATCTCCTTTTTTATGAATCATCTGACATCCTTATATGCTTCAGATATTTCTTCAATATCCACACCTTTTCTGTACATGGAACGCATACGGTTCATCCTCCACATGACGCGGAGTCTTCCCCCCTCCTGAAATCTTCTGTCCGATGTGTAGATTCTTTTTTTTGCAACTCCAATCCTGACTCCCAGCTCCTTCAAAGTAAGCGAAAGCTGGTAATCCTCCATTATGGGAAGGAGCGGAAAGCCTCCTATCTCAAAAAACAGCTTTCGCCGTATAAAAATCCCCTGATCTCCAAACATAACCCTCCGGTCCTTGATTCTATGGTTTGAAATAATCTGGCAGCACTTCATCCAGATATTTTTAGAATGAAATGCAATTCCAAAACATCCCGCATGATACTCTGCCATTACAGCCTCTATCTGTTCTATTGCATCCTCCGGTATTTCGCTGTCACAATGCAGAAAAAAAAGGATATCCCCGCTGCTTTTTTCCGCTCCAAGATTCATCTGTCCGGCTCTTCCTTTCGGGCTTTGAAGCACCGTGTATCCCTCTGGTATCAGCGCAAGCGTCCGGTCTGTGCTTCCGCCGTCTACCAAAATAATCTCCGCTTTTTCCTTCACAGGCTCAAGGGTTTTAAGCAATTGCCGTATCAGTCTTTCCTCATTATAAATTGGAACAATAATCGAAATCCTCATCTACAATAGTTTTCTCCTTGCACGATTCATAAAAGGCTGTATGCCGAGGGGAACCTTCTCGTCAATCCCCAGAATAAGCGGCAGAATATGGTAAGCCTCATTCATGCCTTTTCTTCGGAAGCTGCTTATGCAAGAAGCGCAGTACGTATAAAGCTCTCCGCTTAAGTCCTTTACTGCCTCCGCCATATCGCCGGACAGCCGGGGTTCCTTCACTCCGGCACATCCTCCAAGTCCGCAGCATTGAACCGTTTTAAAGGGTTCTGTAATCTCGCCCTCCAAATACACATGAAGCTCCCTGAACATTTCTTTCTCTTTCCTGTCAGGGCAGGGATAGTAAACCGGTATTCTGTCCTTTTTTAATGCATTCCCTTCGCCTAACTCCTTAAGCTTCTGATAAACAGTGACTATTTTCATATCCAGCCTGTTTTTTAAAAAATGAAAACAGTTTGGACAAAGAACAATAAGCTCCTCCGCCCCGCCTGCTTTCAGCCTGGAGATAAGCCTTTCAAGATTATCCTCTGCATCCTGCGTAAAACCAAGCTCATAGACCGGTTTTGCGCAGCAGTCGTATATGGTTCCTATACCATGTCCTTTCATCAGCTGCTCCAGATATTTTGTTGTCTTGGGATAAAAAGCTGTAAAATTACATCCCGGAAACAAAACAGATTTTCTTCTTCCTCTTCGGTAATTTGCAAATCTATATGGATTTTTTTCCCAAAGCAGTCCCCGGTAAGAAGACTTATCTGCCTGCATCCGGCGCTCAAGAAGGGCGATCCGCGCTCCGTCAATATCCTTCGGGCATACCTCCTTACATCTTCCGCACAGGAAACAGGAATAAGCAAGCCCCGGACGTTCAGAAAGTCCGGCCAGGTCTATCTTATATTTTTCAAGAAATCGGCAGCTGTCCGTACATGCCCCGCAGTGAATGCATCTGTCGGCGCCGTACCATGCCGTCAGATCCTCTTTTGTATCAATATCTCTTAATTCCCGGCCGATAAATGTGTGAAGTCCCGCCTTCTCAAGTTGTAAAAGTGTATCCTGAAGCACTGAATTCGTTCCATAATGAGACACGTCCCAGATATCCCCTCTCGCCTCTTTAAGACCAATCAGATAGTACCCTCCGTCCACTGTCGGGTGAATAACCGCATCATAAGCTTCCAGCGCCTGAAACGCCTCTTTAAGAATCTCCGCAGAGATTTCCGGTATATCTGTCCCGGTCAGCAGAATTTTTTCATAACCAAGCCGAAAGCCCTCTTGAAAAGCCCCCGACATCCGTTCTCCCAGGCCTTTCCCCTTCTGGGGAAAATATGCTGCGGCCTCTCCGGTTAATTTCTTTAGATTATCTGCTTTATCTTCAGGCGTATAGCATATCAGAACATCTGCCCCTGCTTTCCGGCAGGCCTTGTATGCATTCTTTATAAGACTGCTATGAAGCGCTGCGCAGGCCTCTCCGGATAGAAACGGCATAAGCCTTGTCTTCGTCTGCCCCGGTATCGGAACTCTTGTAAACAGAATAACTGCTTCTTTCATCTATTCTTCCCCTGCTTCTTCCTTTACATTTCCCAGAAATTTTTTCTGTATGATAATTCCGGCGGCTGTTACTGCAGCTGCAAGAATTCCGGCAGTAAGGAAATATTTCCACTTATCGCCTTCTGCCATAATTCCTGCTGAACCAATTGTAAAAAATGACACTCCCGGCAGCATAAAAATAAATGTAAACACAGAATATTTTATGAAGCCTATATCTGTAATCCCATAGGCGAAATTCTGCAGATTATACGGAAAAACCGGAACCATTCTTGTAATCATAAGTACAATCATATCACTTTTTCCATCATTCGAAAAGAGGAGCCTTTTTAACAGTCTGTTTTTTTCAAGCATGGGCTTTACCGCATCCTTCAGGAAAAACCTGCCTGCCAGAAATGCAGACATCGCTCCAAGGGTGGTTGCAGTCAGACACGCAAATATTCCCATGACCGGGCCAAACAGTATCCCTGCCGCAACCGCAAAGGTTATACCCGGAAGCGCCAAGACCACGCACCCGATAATGGTAAGAACCGTATAGAGAAACAGGGCCCACAGAAGATTATCTTCCACTGTTTCCTTTAAAAACATCAGATTATCTGTATCTGATAAATAATCTGACCATCCCAAGTAATGGTTTAAAATTAATATAAATAAAACGATAACCAGAAAAACTATAATCTTTATAACTCCGTTTTTTTTCATAGCCTAAGAATCGTCTCTCTTCTTTTGACGCTCTGTATAAAGCTGCCTCAAAAGCACAATCAGCGCAGACAAGGCAAATAAAATCAGAAGCGCTGTTACAAGCGTCTGCGCTCCGCCGGTCAGCATACCGCCCACATAAGAGTAGATAATCGTTGCCGGAAGCTGCCCAATACCCGTCGCAATAAAAAAACTCCAGAACGACATAGATGTAAGTCCTGCCCCATAGCTTACAATATCAAAAGAAATAAAAGGAAGCAGCCTTGCAATCAGGATACTCATTCTTCCATGCTTCTCAAAAAAGCAGTCTATCTGCTTAAGACCCGCTCTGCTGGTCAGTCTTTCTACCACGTCACGCCCCAGTATTCTTGCAATGAAAAAGCAGACTGCCGCTCCTGCCATAGCACTTGACCAGGAGAGTATGGCGCCCTGCCACCATCCAAACAGATTTGCATTTGCAAAGGTAACAAGAAAGGCCGGAAGGGGCGCTGCAACAGACTGCAGAATCATAAGGGCAAATGACACAGCCGCAGCATACGCCCCATAGGACTCCACAAATTCCCGTACCACTGTAAAATCTCCGCTTGAAAACATACGGACAATCTCATGATACATGTCATGTACCGACGGGATAAAAAAATACGCCAGCACTGCCGCAGCAAACAGCAGGATAATTACCGCCTTGCCAATGAAACCTTTTTTCTTTTGTTCCCTGTTTTTTTCCATATTATCTTCCCTTTTTTTCTTTCACTGCTCTCACCCCCGGATTTCTTTGGAAAGCCATCCTTAAAAGGGCCTTTGTTACCTGAATAAATGCCGTCAATGCAAATATACCGTCAATAAAATAATACGCCCGCAGGCTGTCGGTTCCATTCATAAGAGTGAAACCAATATAAAGAGCACTTAAAAAAACTGTAGCGGCAAGCATAGTTGTGATCTGTATGGAGCGCTGACCTTTGTACCTTATATATAACACTGTCAGTATCACTGTCAATATGAATATAACGCCCATGACAGCGTACTGCATAAGCTCCATCGGATATTTTAGTTCCCAGCCCCGGTTTTTATAAACTACATATCTTGCCATTCCCATTTTCCTGCGTGTAAAATATTGTATCAAATATGCGCCGGCAAGGAGTGCGGCTTCAAATACGGAGACCAGGATATACAATGCTTTTTTCATATATTCACCTTTACAGCGCCTGTTTATTTTGCCGCCTTATCCGTCGGCAGCTTTCCAACGGTTGTGTACTCGCAGGAATCGCCTGCCGGATCTCCCACCTGTACCGGGTTGTCCTCCTCCATCTGCCACTGGAACCATCCGCCGTCATACAATGTTACATTTTCATAGCCGTTTTCATAGCAGATTAAAAATGGAATACATGCTCTCCAACCCGTACCGCAGTAAAAAGAAAGCTCGTTTTCCATAGATGCATCCGATTCGGAAAGGTATTCTTCCAATACGTCCACACCTACGGTTGTGCCATCCTCTTTATTATAAGAACCGTCATCCGTATCGTGTCCCCAGATAGCCCCCTGGGGTTCGCCTGCTCTGTCAATATAACCGTAGCCACTTGTCTCACCGGTAAATTCTGCTTTGCTTCGGATGCTTACCAGCTTAAAATTCTCATCGTTTTTCAGCTTATCCTTTGCATCCTCTATGGAAAGAATATATTCTGGATGTGCAGGAATCTCCGCGCCAAATGCTTCCTTCGACGCTTTCGGCTCGTTGACGCCTTCCTCTGTCTCATAACCAGCCTTCGTCCACGCTTCCATACCGCCGTCCAGACATTTCACATTCTCAACGCCTGCCCACAGCAACGTAACCGCCACACGGTCGTCGGCAGAATTACTCCCTGTGTCTCCATAGCAGATTACGGTTGTGTCCTTTGTGATTCCATAATCAGCCATAAGCTTCTCAATCTCTTCCGGCGTTCTGATATTCCAGAATTCTTCTGATTCTACAGAATCGGTATTCATATGAAAGGAGCCCTTAATATGACCCTCTTCATATGCCGGATCATCCGCCGTTTCGCCCCATGCGCACTCAAGAATCACATAATTCTCTGACTCCTTCTGGTTACCGTCAATCACGCTTTTTACCCACTCTGGGGTAACAAAGACTTTCTTCTGGTCTACCGGATCTGCTTTTACGTCCGACGGTTCCTCCGTCTGCTCTTCCTTCTGTCCCTTTGTATCATCTGTCTTCCCGGAATCAGTACCGCAGCCTGCAAGCAGACATACGATCACGGCCGCTGTAAGCAGCATACTTATTACTTGCTTTTTCATCATAATTCCTCCCTTTATTTGTAACTCTTAGAGTTTACCATTTTTAATTTTATCATGCGCAAAAAGTCCCGTCTAATTAATAATAACTATATGCCTTTCCATATATAGTTACCGCCAATATATAATGTGGGACAGAGTAGAATCTACCCTGTCCCACATTAACGGGAATTTCTAACAATACCCGATATATTCCATATTTTTTGTATCAAGTCTCTCCACACATTCCGCCGCCTTTACAATAGGGATGCATTTTCCCTTCCGTATAAATACCGGCACCTCTGAAAGCGCCACCTCTACATAGTGATGTCCTTTCTCTAGAATCTGCGATGTATAACCATGATCCTTTGTAAATTTCACCAGCATCATTTCCTCCGGCAGGTAAACATAGCGGCCTTTCGCATTCTGGGTATATACCGGGGCAATCATAATCTCCTGTCCTATCATAAGCTGATCTTCAACACCAGCCGCAAAGGAATCCTCCGGATATTCAAATGCCAGCGGTTTAAAGTACAGATCATCCTCTTCAGCCGCCCTCGTATAAACGCCATACAGATATGGTATCAGACGGTATCTTGTCTCAATGATTCCCCGGAAATCCTCCACATTCTCAAACTGGTATGCCTCCTGCTCTCTCGTTCCGACTGCCGCATGGTTCCGCATAAGCGGCGTAAATACACCAAAAGCCAGCCAGCGGAGCACCAGATCTCTTGTGGCGTCCGCGCCAAAGCCTCCCAGATCTGCTCCGCAATATAAGAAGCCGCACATATTCAGCGAGGGCATCATCTTAATATTAAGCAGAAGATGAGACCACCAGGATTTATTATCTCCCGTCCAGATTCCTCCGTAGCGGTGCATGCCTATATAAGAAGAACGTGAGAACAGTAAAAACTGTTTCTCCGGAGCAATTTTTGCAAATGCCTCCGCCGCCGCTCTGGTCATATGATAGCCGTACAGATTATGAACCTTGTCATGGCGTATCCTTTCTCCCCGGACAACATGGTAGAAACGCCGGTAATCCTGGGCATTATTCGCAAGTCCCTCAACCAAACCCCCCAGCTCCCAGGGTGAGACGTCGTTTTCACTCTTTTCCATATATTTTTCGAGATAGTCCTTAAGCCCCTCTATCCCTTCCCTGGAATAAAAGATTGCCGGCTCGTTCATGTCATTCCAGAAGCCTTCGATTCCCTGGTCAATCAAGAATTTATAATGACTGCCAAACCACTCTCTTGCTTCTTTATTCAGTACATCCGGAAAATGGGTATACCCCGGCCATACGGCCGCCGCAAAATCACTTCCGTCTTCCTTTTTACAAAAATATCCTTTTTCCACCCCCTCTTCATATACCGAATAGCCCTTTTCAATCTTTACCCCGGCATCAATAATGGGAATCAGCCGGATTCCTTCCTCCTTCATCTCCCGGACAAAGTCCGGAAAATCTGAAAAGTTCTCCTCATTCACCGTAAAATCCTTATAGTCCTGCATATAATCAATATCCATGTAAATCATATCTAAAGGAATATGGTTGTCTCTATAGCCTCTTAACACCTTTCGGAAATCATCCTTTGTTTTATAGCCCCATCGGCTCTGTCCGAATCCAAACCCAAATCTTGGGGGAATATAGCTTTTTCCAATGATTTTCCGGAACTGTCTTACAATGTCATAAGCATTTTCTCCATTTATTACATATAGATATAAATCTGCATTTTCACAGCTTACAGAAAGAAGGTCTGACCTTGTATATCCGATATCAAAGCTCATTTCAGACGGATAATCAAAAAAAAGACCAAATGATTTCTCACCCGACACAACAAGAAAGTTATGGGCCCCGTATAAGGAGATTTTATCCTCCGTATGAATCGGATCGTCGGTACAATTGATGACATAGCGGTAACCTCTTTTATTCATGCCTCTGTTTGCTTCCCCAAGTCCGTATATGACATCGGAATCCTTCATTTTATAAGAATAAGAAAAACCCTTTTCTGCAGATATTTTTCCAACTCCCGGCAGTCCTTTCTCTGACGGGAATTCTACGACAACGGCCTCTGTTTCAAAGGGCTTCCCAAATGTATATTTTTGTATCACTTTTCACTTACCTCCCTGCTTTTTCGTTATCATAACATACCCCCGCTATTTGTCAATTTATAAAAAAGTGTGATATATACCAAAAAGAGTGTAATGATAATCCATTTTAT
>CAOJQZ010000006.1 GCA_948441955.1 uncultured Lachnospiraceae bacterium
TTGGATATTATTAGGAAGAACAATTAAAGAAATGGCTTAAGATCAAGAGATTTTGAGTGCAGAGGGGCTCACCAGAGAATGGTGGCCCCTTTTTTGGCGGAGATTTGGGATTGCACCATCTTAAAAAACATGGATATATTATTATAAAAGATATATTCAGGAGATTTTAGAATGATGGAACAAGAAAGGAAACCGCTGGGCAACACATGCAGTTTTTCAGGTATAAAGCCAATTATGATAGATCTGCCGTATCCGCCGGTTCAGGTAAAGGAAAAAAACCGTGCCTATGCAGATCTGCTTAGTATTGATTACTGCGGGTCTGTGTCGGAGCTGTCTGCAATTACCCAGTATATTAATAATGAGAATCGTCTGTCTTGCGACATGTGCGACATGGCGAAAATATTTTTGGGAATTGCAGTGGCAGAGATGTTGCATTTACAGAAGCTGGGTGAACTGATTGTCTTGTTAGGCGGGAAGGTGGATTTTACTGCTAAAATACGGGGCGGAAGACAAAGAATGTGGACGCCGGAATATTTAAATATTCCGGAGAATTCAAGAAAAATGCTGCAGGCTGATATAGAGGCAGAAAAATCTGCAATTAGTCAGTATAAGGCGCATATAGGAATGATTAAGGACAGATATGTGAACGCGGTTCTGGAAAGGATTATTAAAGATGAGGAATACCATATTATGCTGCTTAAAACACTCCTCAGAAATTAAGCCCTGATTGTATCTGCTGTATAAATCTGATACAATCAATTGTAACGAATCAGCAGGTTGAAAGGTATTACATTATGAAGGAGAAATTTAAAAAGAACAAGATAGATACAGATAAGGCGCTGGGAATGTATGGCGATATGGTATACAGAATAGCCCTCCTCCGTATGAACAACACAGCAGATGCTGAGGATGTATTTCAGGAAGTGTTTTTGAGACTGGTCAGGTACAGCCAGCGGATTGACAGCGAGGAGCACTTAAAACACTGGCTGATACGGGTAACAATTAATTGCTGTAAAAAGCAGTTTGACAGTGCATATAGAAGATATACAGTGCCCCTTGACGGAAAAGAAAAGCAGCCTTTCTGTGAGATGCCGGAGAGAGATGACAGCGTGTGGGAGGCGGTACGTGCTCTGTCACCGAATTATCGAGATGTTATACATCTGTTTTACTACGAACAGTATTCGGTACGGGAGATTGCAGGAGTGTTGAAGATTACAGAGAGTGCGGTGAAGACCCGGTTATCAAGGGCAAGGGATTTATTACGTGATAAGCTGGAAGGAGGGCTGTAGAATGTGGCAGCAGGCTGAAAACCCATATAAAAAAGAAGCAGAACAGATTCACGCGCCGGCAGAATTAGTGGAGAGAACCCGTGCTGCATTGCGGATGGAAGAAGCAGATTTGGAGAACAAGAAAAAAAAGAGAATTCATAAGTGGGGAGTATACGCAGCAGCAGCGTGTATCAGTATTGCCGTGTTAGGCGCTTATGGGGGCTATAAATATCGTGTGGATAATTTTGTTGAAATCAGTGAAATTAAAGTTGCAGACAGAACGGACAGCTGGCAGACAGGAATAAGTCTTGGTCAAAGGACAGAAAGCTTTGAGGATGACGGAAGCAGACAGGAAAAGGTTACAGTAGTTTCCGGAACAGACAGAAGTGCTGTACCGGAGGCTCTATGGGAGATTCCGGCAAGCCGTATAAATAAAACAGAT
Source organism: uncultured Lachnospiraceae bacterium (assembly GCA_948441955.1). Taxonomy (GTDB): domain Bacteria; phylum Bacillota; class Clostridia; order Lachnospirales; family Lachnospiraceae; genus CAPEBR01. The sequence goes on from CAOJQZ010000006.1 coordinate 1,711, forward strand.
GTCTATATTGGATACGATGAACAAAAAGGAATCTATTATGCAGCATGGGAGAAGGAAGGAATCTGTTGGCTCGCATATGCGGGAGAGATGAAAAAGAAGGATTTTCTTAAATATTTGAAAGAGACAATCTGACTCGTAGACAAAGGAAGAACCAGAGGGGACGCTTCGTCCTGTTGTGTTCGTGTATCAGAAGGAGAGAGGAGACGCTACTCCTTCTCCGGTACGATCGGTTTCCAGGCTTTCCCGAAGTTTATGTCTTTAAACAGCGCCGCGAGCCCGGTAATCTGTTTGAGTCTCAGGATTTCATCCTTGTCCATTCCCAGATGCTTTGAAATCCATGCGTCAGAGCGTCCCAGTTCATGTAGTTCTTTTACAATATTGCTCATCAGGTCCACATCATGATTTCCACGGGCCCGGTTGTGGCGGATGGTGCTTGCCATTCTCTGGTCAATAGGTTTATTTATAACAGATACAGGAAGCAGTCCATCTTCCCGCTCACGGATGTCAGGATAATCCAGCATAATACGGTAGCGGTGAAAGCCGTCAACGATAATATAGGTGTCGTCCTCCTTGCTGTAATAGCATACGATTGGCATAGTATAGCCATCGGCCTTGATGCTGTCGTAAAGAAGGCGCATTTCCGGAGGGGCTACGGTATTTGGATTGTAAGTGTTTGGCTTGATTTTTTCTATTGGTACCGGAATAATTTTATAAACAGGGCTTTTAGATTTCATAGTTCATCTCCTCAATACTTTTGTATTTTTCTTTAATGGTATTTATACGCTTTTGTTGATCTCTTGTCATTCCAAATCCCATAAAACGGCAGATATGATCATTCTTTAAAATACAGTAGCACATGCGTTTCCAGCTGGGGATATCCTTGGAAGATTTTATGTCGTCTGTGTTATCCGGTATATTTTCTAAAAAAATAATTCTGGATTTCTTATTTAATGTGTAATTGGATATACCGTTTCTTTTAATCTTGTATCCATGTTCTTCCAGTTCCTGTATAGTTTCCTCATCAAGGCCGCCACCGGTCTTATGCCAGAACTCTATGGACGTATTGAATTTTTTTGCATAGTTATTGCGAAGCCTTGTAGGGAGGGTATCGAGAAGAAACATAGTATATGACTTCCAGGTATGTCCCGGAGGGAGAGTTATGCTGCGATATCCCATCGCCTTTGTTTTGCCGTAAATAGATGTAAAATTTGCACCCTGAACCCGTCCGACAAGCTTTACCCATATTTCAGGGTCAATTACCCGGTAAAGATTCAGAGAGTCCTTGGAATAGTCATTGAAGGGGGACGCTACGCGCATTTGAGAGATAGTGAGTCCTGCCTTGTAATATAGATCGTATAAATGATTGTAGTCATACTGAAACAGATAATTGGCATGCCACACATCCTCTGTAGACCAGTCATACAAAGGGGATGCGCACCATACATCCTTAAACTGTTTACTGATCCAACACTCGTCATGATAGCCGTATTTTTTATTCAGAAAACCACTGTATCTTTGCAGGGATTCATCAGCCCGCATACCAAGAAGACATACCGTTTTCTTACGTCCGTGGGACAGGCGGTACCATCTGCCGAACTGCTTGGCGAGATCTTCCTGATGCATTCGGTAACGATAGGTAAAGATAGGGTTGTGCTCCAGATTGATAATGTAATCCTTATCCGGCATATCCCTGACCCACAGCTCTTTCTTCTTATCATCCCAGGGATACCAGTACATCTGAAAACTGCTTAAAGCTGTTCTTGTAGCTATGGGAAGACATACCCAGTAGGACTCAACCTCAAATCTGATTCTATCGAAGGTCCGTTCCACGTATTCGCTGGTCAGTGTATACTGAGCTTCGAAGTCCTGATGGAAAACGCCGATTTTTTTCCAGGGATAGTACCTTTTCTGATAATCAAGAGTCATATTTAACAAGAGACCACTGTCTTTTCCGCCGGAAAATGATACATAAATATTGTCAAATTCTTCAAAAATAAGCTTCATACGTTTCAAAAAGGCTTCATATACATTTTCATTTATGTATTCACGCTTCAAGTAAACACCTCCTGCTGTTGTAAGTGAATAATTACCAATATTTACCATATGTATGTTAATTTATCATATAAAAGGAAAAAACACAATGAAATGTATATTTTTTTTCGATAAAAATCGACACGGCAAATAAAAAAGAATGCATTTACGTACATTGTAAACGCATTCTTTTTTTATAGAGCATCTATTTAACCCTTTACACCGCCGGAAGCCAGTCCGCTGACCAGATTCTTTTCAATACCCATGAACAAAATAACAACAGGTACAATAGCAAAGAGCGATGCAGCAAACAGATATTGCCATTCAATCATATTATATCCGTTAAAGATGTTAATACCTACCGTCAGAGGCTGTTTTTCTGCAGTGGAGATCAAGCACAGCGCAACGGTGTATTCATTCCAGGCATTGATAAAGATAAAGATTAATGTAGTGACAATTCCAGGCGCCGCCACCGGAAGCAGGACCTTTAACATGCCTTGGATACGGTTGCATCCGTCAATCGTTGCCGCCTGCTCCATCTCAGGGGAAATTCCCATGAAGGTTCCCCGCAGCAGCCATATAGTAAATGCCTGGTTGAAGGCTGCATTAATAAAGATAAGTCCCATAATACTGTCCGTTAGACTTAAAAGGGACATAACCTTATAAATACCAATCAGAAGAACTACAGGAGCAAACATCTGAGAAATAATGACAAACCCCAGAAATGCAGTCTGTCCTTTGAATTTCATTCGTGCAAGGGCATAAGCGGCAGGAATTCCGCAGAGCATGGCAATAATAGTAGAGCCGCCGGCAATCAAAATGGAATTTAACATATAATTTGCCATAGGCGCCTTGCTCCAGATATCCGCAAAATTTGACCAGACAGCAGTTATTGGAAGTATAGTTCCGTCAATGGAGAAAATTTCAGCCCTGCTTTTCAGAGCCGTACAGAACATGGCAAAATAAGGATATAGTGTAACAAGACACACAATAACCACTGTAATGTAAAGTAATATACGCAGAATTGTTTTTTTAGGTGAAGCTTGTTTCTTTGCCATATTATTCATCTCCTTTCCGAAGAGTATAAACCATGTATACACTTGCACATATCAGCAGGATTGTGAAGCCGATTACAGAGACCGCTGCCGCCTGTCCCTGCTTCCCGTTGTAGAAGGCAAGCTTATACAGGTAGGTAACCAGCGTGTCTGTATGGTTGGCAGGATCTCCCTTGGTAATTGTCCAGATGATAGGGAAGGAGTTAAAAACATAGATAATATTCAAGACCGTACTTACTGTAAGAGAAGACCGTACCAGAGGCATGGTGATCTGGAAAAGCTGCTGCCAGTAGCTTGCCCCGTCCACAGTTGCAGCCTCATAATAGGTTCCGTCAATGCTCTGCAGGCCGGAAAGGACGCAAAACGTAACAAATGGAATTGTAACAAATATACCGCAGGCAATCTCCCACATGAAATAGGCTTCCGCTGTAGGCGTCCAGTTGACAGAATGTTCTATGATTCCAAGGCGGAGCAGTAATGTGTTAAGGGTGCCGTAATCGGTGTCAATAATGAATTTCCATGCGCTGGCCTGAATTACCAGTGTTGTAGCCCACGGAAAGACCATAATCGCCCGGGCAATTTTCCGACCGCGGAATTCATTATTAAGTATGAGCGCGAGTATAAAGCCAAGTACAGTAGACAGGACAACTACCGCAACAGTCCAGACGATCGTATTTTTCAAAACGATCTTGAAAGCGGAGCTGTTAACTACCTTGGTAAAATTAGCAAAGCCGGCAAAGCCTCGAATGATACCTGCCTTGCTGACGTCGCTTAATGACATTCTGAAGACAAAAACAATCGGGATTAAGATAAATATTGCCATCAGGATGATGCTGGGCAGAATCCAGATATAAGGTTCTACCTTGCGAAAGGATTTATTTTTCACGGGGACACCTCCCTTGTATTTTCTGTATATGATTTAAATATGTAAAATAAAAGTGGGTCAGGCCTAATCAGCCCGGCCCACTATACTCTGTTTTTTTCGCGGTTGTTAAAAAAATTATTCTGCGATTTCAGCCTGAAGCTCATCTAACAGTTCCTTAACATTGCCGCCAAGAAGCGCCTGCTGCTCTACATTGATAACGCCCTGTTTTACATCATCCCATTCAGTCTTAGCTGTAGGATAGAAGTTACAGCTTCCTACGATATCAACCCAGCTTGCCATGCTCTCATCTTCCTTTGCCAGAATCTCTCCGCCAGTAGATGTAGCAGGCAGGAAACCTTCCATCAGAACCCATTCAGAGTAACGTTCATCCTCATAGAAGAAATCAAAGAATGTCTTGATTGCATCCATTTCAGCGTCAGAGTAGTCATTGTCAAAGCACATGAAACGGTCCATAACGCCTGCAGAAACAGAATCAACACCGCCGTTTGTCGGAATAGGAGCTACCGCGTAGTCAACGGAATAACCACCGTCAGCGATATAGGTAGGAATGCTGTTAGGACCAATCATCATAGCAACCTGACCTGCACCGAACATATCCTGAAGATCGTAACGGGTATCATTTGCCGGATCGGTGTTTGTGTACTCATCTTTTACCATTTTTACAGCAAACTCAATAGCTTCCACATTCTTGTCACTGTTCAGCGCCCAGTTGCCTTCCTCGTCAACAAAGCCGCCGCCGTTGTTCCAGGTATAGTATGCAAATGCTGCCTGACCTTCATCAGTGGTCATGTCAATGCCCCAAGGATAAATCTTGGAATCATAAGCCTTGATAGCTTTACATGCTTCAATCAGCTCGTCCCATGTAGTTGGAACCTCTACCTTGGCGTTCTTTAAGATTTCTGCATTGTAGTAAAGTGCACGTGCAGAAGCAAGGTCCGGAATTGCCCAGATTGTGCCGTCTACGTTAGACTGCTCCAGGAATGCAGGATACATTTTGTCATAGGTTTCCTTGGAAACAAAGTCTTCAGCAGGAAGAAGAAGCCCGTCTGCCTGATAATTGGCGAATACGTCAATATTCAGAATGTCAGGTGCATCGTTGTTAGAAATCCGGGTATTAACTACTGTGTAAATATCATTCCATGATACAACTTCCACATTAAGATCAATATCGGAATATTCAGCTGTGAAGTCCTTAACAAAACCTTCCCACCAGGAATTGGTGTTCTGGCCATACTGAGCGGCAATTACGTTGAGAGATACTTTTCCGTCAGAACCGCCGTCGTCCTTTCCATCCTCTTTGCTGCCGTCAGATGAAGAACCGCTGCTGCATGCAACCAGTCCGCACATCATGACAAGAGTCAGAAACAATGCTGCAAATTTTTTCATAACTTAAATCCTCCTTTTAATTGTTATCTCTGTGTACCAGAGTAAGTTATTAAGGAGTATAACATATTAAACGTAGTTCGTCAATATTTACACTATAAAAACAAATAAATATTATATATTATGCAAAATGCCGAAAGCAAGGGGAAGAATCAGAGATTTTTTACTGTTTTGCTGTTTAATTTACCGATGTTAAAACATACAATACGCCGCACAGGGTATCCATTCCGGAAGAGTGTCCAATTGCTGAAAAGGAGTCGAAGATTTCCCTGGGATCCGGAATGGCCATCAGATGGTTTACTGCCAGACTGTACTGTCCATCTAGAGCACAGGAAAGGAAGGCGGCGCTGATATCAATGGTATCTGAGAGCCGATTTTTTATTTTTGATTTTAACAGTCTGGCAAAATGGTCTTCCTCCCGGCCTATTAGATGAAGGCCTGCCAAAATGCCGCAGAGAAAATCGTCTCCGCTGGGCGTAAGTCCGGGGCCGAGGCCGAGAAGGAGGACTAATTGGTCTGCCGCTTCTTCTGTTTTTCCGTTACGGTACATTTCCAGACTTTTTATAATACGATTTTTTGCGGTAAGAAGCATTAAGGAAAGGCTCTCTTGCGGACAGCAGTTAAATATTGGCTGGAAACCGCCTGTATCCGCATAAAAGAGGGCTCTTTTTATGTTCTGTACAAGCCTGTCTCTGTAAACGGAGACAGATATTTGTTCCTCCGGCGTGCAAATACAGGAAAGCTTTAAATCGCAGCGCAGGGCGTCGGTATAAAAAAAGGAAAAGCAACCGGAAGAGGAATGAACTTTTAAGACACCCTTTGAAGTATCTACAATATCATTCTTTTGTATAGTAAGAAATTCCATGTCCGAAGCGGAAAGCTCCGTAATCAGACTGACAGGTGACAGGGGCGAGCCATCTGCCTGAAGAGCAATTATTTTACCATTAAAAGAAATGTTGATTGTTTTTCGGTATACTGAGTGAACTGTTCCAGTAGAGTTGTTTTTTAAAATCGAATCGACATAAAGCGACATTTTACGCACAATGATATCCATAAAAGAAGCCTCCTTTTGGTAAACATAGTATCAGATGCGAGAGTAAAGTGCAATAAAAGAGTAGTAAAAAGAGGTTGTTAAAATTTTAAGTTAATTTGTACAAATTTTAATACAATATTTGTTTGGCAATGTAATAAGTTGAAAATATAATATTAAATTTATATATAAGGCAGTAGATAGTTGTCTATATTTCACAAAAAAAATAATAAATATTTGATGATTTAAGCTATTGTGATTTATTGAATAATGGATTAAAATACAAAGTAGAATGTTAAAAAAAGGTTGACCAGTTGTTTTTGATTTTTTAAGGAGGTACATGGATGTACGATTTAGTGATTCGAAATGGAAAACTAGTAACTCCGGACCGCATTTATGAGGCAGATATTGCCATTTCTAATGGGAAATATGCAGCATTCCTTGCGCCGGGAAGCGAAGCGGAAGCAAATGAGACAATCGATGCAGGAGGGAACTATGTATTCCCGGGAATTATTGACTGTCATGCGCATCTGAACGAACCGGGCTTCGAGTACAGAGAAGATTTTGAGACCGGGTCACGCGCAGCGGCTGTGGCAGGCTGTACAACATTGATTGACATGCCGCTTAACAATGACCCGTCTCTCATGAACAAGGAAATTTTTGATCTTAAGATGGGAAAGATCAGCAAGCACTCTGTCGTTGATTTTGCTCTGTGGGGCGGACTTGTAGGCGATTATGATGACAAGCCGGGTTCTGTAAAGAACAACATGAACGATTTAGTTGACCTGTATAACTGCGGTGTTGCCGCATTCAAGGGTTTTACCTGCCCGAACGGAGATCTGTTTCCCACCGTTAACATGGGAAACGTACGCAAAGCGCTGGAAATTCTAAAGCCCTACGGCGCGCTGTGCGGTTTCCACTGTGAAGAGTTTGGTCAGGTACTGGAGAGAGAAAAAGAAGCAAAGGCAAAGGAAGGCCGGACAAATGAAGAGAAAATCCGTGATTTCCTTGATTCCCACGATGTATGGACAGAATATGTTGCAACAAAAAATGTGATTGATATGGCAAGAGCGACGGGAGGGCGTGTACATATCTGTCATGTAAGCCATCCGATGGTGGCGCAGGTTGTTAAGGATGCAATCCACGAAGGAATTCCGATTACGGCAGAGACCTGTCCTCACTATCTTGGATTTACTGAAGATTTCGTATTTGAAAAGGGAGCTCCGGCAAAATGTACGCCTCCGATGCGCACGGCAGAGGATATGGAGAAGCTCTGGGATTATGTGCTTGACGGAACCTTGTCCTGCGTAGGGAGCGATCACTCTCCGGCGGCAGATGAGGAGAAGGACAATGACACAAAGGATATCTGGCATGCATGGGGCGGCCTGAATGCTATTCAGTTCTTCCTCCCAATGATGTTTGATATGGTAGTAAATAAGAAGGGATTAAGCCCGACGCTGATTGCAAAGGTGATGGATTATAATCCGGCTAAGATTTTCGGCCTGTATGGACGCAAAGGTGCTTTCGAGATCGGTTTTGACGGTGATATCGTTATCGTTGACCCGGAGAAGGCATGGAAATGCGACCAGACAAAACTTCTTACAAAAGGGCATGTATCCTGCTTTGACGGACAGGAAGGAAAAGGCGCTCCTACATGTACGATCATCAGAGGAAAGGTTGTTGCGGCTGACGGAATGTACAAAGAGGAAGCGGTGGGATACGGCGAGTATATTACACCGGTAAAATAACCCATATGGGGAAGAAAAAGGAGAGAGATTATGAGTGATGTAAACAATGAAAAGAAAGAGGCAAGCTCACTTGCCCCTATTAAACCGGAAAATCGTATTATGAGCTGGGGTTCCAACACGATGCTGTGGCTGGGCGGATGTATTTCCATCGGAACACTGACAATGGGTTCCGCACAGCTTGAAAAGGGACTGAATCTGGTTCAGCTGTTTTTGGCGGTATTTATCGGTTCTCTGATACTGATTATCGGTATTGCGGCAAATGATCAGTTCAGCTACAAGACAGGCGCCCCATATGCCATTCAGTTAAAGAGCGCTTTTGGTACAAAGGGAAGTTCCATTCCGGTGCTTATCCGTGGACTTCCGGCTATTGTGTGGTATGGGTTCCAGACATGGCTTGGAGGCGCTGCCCTTAATAATATTTCCATTGTGTTCTTTGGATTTGATAACATTTGGGTATTTTTTATTGCCTTCCAGCTTATTCAGATTCTATTATCCATTAAGGGCTTCCAGGGAGCGAAATGGGTAGGAAATATCGGCGGCGTTGTTATTTCTATCGCAATGATTTATTTGTTATACATCTGTATTACACAGTATGGCGACGTTATCGGCGACAAGCTGATGGGCCACAGCGGAACCTGGGGAATGCCGTTTATCGGTGCGGTTATTGCCTTCTTCGGAAATAGTACAACGGTTATGCTTAACGCAGGAGACTACTCCCGTGAGGTGAAAGCAGGATATTCCTCTGTAGCGCGTGGAGCTTCCTACTTCTGTGCTATGGTTCCTGCAACAGTGCTTCTTGGTCTTATAGGAGCTATGGCTTCTACGGCGACAGGAATAGCAAATCCGATCAATGCGTTTGCACAGATGGTAGACAATAAAATTGTCCTTCTGGTAACTTTGGGATTTATTATTTTCGCACAGCTTTCTACAAACCTTGCAAGTAATGTAATTCCGCCTGCATATGCGTTTATGGATGTATTTAAAATTAAACACAGAACGGCGGTTATCATTGTTGGTATTCTCGCGGTTGCTACCTGTCCGTGGATTCTTACAAATGACAGCTCTGCTGCAGGACTGGATTTATTTGTTAAGATTTATTCCGCATTCTTTGCACCGATCTTTGCAGTGCTTATTACAGACTTCTTTATTCTCCACAAGAGAAACGTTTCAGAGGAAGTGTTAAATGATCTGTACAATGACAATGGAAACCATGCGGGAATTAACTGGGCCGCAATTATTGCAATTGCTGTCGGCGCTGTAATCGGCCTTATCAATGTTAATATTTCTTTCTTTACAGCATCTGTCCCGACAGGATTTATCTTCTATATTCTTATGAAGAAGATGCCTTTCTGCGCTCGTTTCAGAAAAGGAACAACTTTAGAATAGTGAGGTATTCTTATGTACGATTTATTGATTAAAAATGGAAAAATTGTTACGGCTGATGCCGTAACAGAAGGCAATGTAGCAGTAAAAGGCGGAATCATTGCCGCGGTTTTAACTGTAAATGAGGTGCCGGAAGCAGAAAAGGTAATCGATGCGAAGGGGAACTATGTGTTCCCCGGAGCAATAGACACCCATGCACATTTAAACGACCCGGGCTTTGAATGGAGGGAGGATTATGAGCACGGCACGTCTGCTGCTGCCCTTGGAGGGTATACGACTGTTATTGATATGCCTCTTCAGAATGACCCGTGTATGACAAATGCAGAGGCTTTTGATTTCAAGGAAAACAAGGTTTCTCCTAATGCGTATGTTGATTATTGTTTCTGGGGCGGACTTACAAGCTATAACTTTAATGATTTGAAGGATTTGGATGAGAAGGGCTGCGTATCCTTTAAATCCTTTATCGGACCAGTGTCGCCGGATTATGAGTCACTAAATTACGGTCAGGCAATGGAGGCAATGGACATTATTAAGGAGTTTGACGGGCGTGCAGGTTTCCACTGTGAGGATTATGCAATTATCAAGAACCAGGAGAAGAGGATGAAGGAGGCCGGCCGCAATGACTGGAAGGCATTTCTTGAATCCCGCCCGGTGGTAGCGGAGATTGTAGCTACGGATGCAATTATTGAGATTGCAAAAGCTACAGGCTGTAAGGCGCATATCTGCCATGTATCTCATCCGGCAGTTGCGAAGAAGATTAAGGCGGCCCAGGACGAAGGCTATGATATTACAGCCGAAACTTGTACTCATTATCTGACCTTCAGTAATGAGGATGTAATTGAAAAGGGGCCTCTTTATAAGTGTGCACCGATTCTTCAGCCAAAGGAAGCGGTTGAGGAAATGTGGGAGTATGTAAAGGCGGGCGTATTCAGCGGAATCGCTTCCGACCATTCTCCATGCTCCTATGATGAGAAGTATAAAGAGATTCTTGGCAATAAGATTGAGACTGTATTTGACGTATGGGGCGGCTGCTCCGGTATTCAGAGCGGTTTTCAGGCCGCCTTCAGCGAGGGCGTTGTAAAGCGGGGCATATGCCCGTCAGTGCTTGCAAGTGCAATGGCAGTAAAGCCTGCAAAGGCATTTGGCATCTATGGTAAGAAAGGTGATATTAAGCCGGGATTTGATGCCGATCTGTTAATTGTCGACCCGGAAAAGGAATGGGAGATTACAGAGGAGTCTCTTCTGTATGTTAACAAGATTTCCGCTTTCGTAGGTCTGAAAGGCAAAGGCCTTCCGGTGATGACCCTTGTCCGGGGCAATGTGATTGCAGAGGACGGCAGGATTGTTGCGGAAAAAGGCATAGGCGAGTTGGTGAAGAGGATAAAGAAATAAGTGCCAAAGAGAAAAGGAGAGAGTGAAAGAATGAGTATAGTGGATAATAAAAATTTGAATCCGGAGCTGGTACAAAATGTGGATCCGGATCTGCAGCCTACCAAAAAGCGTATTATGGGAACACTGTCTTATGCTGCAAGTTTTATGGGCGGCTGTGTGTCCATCGGCACATTTTCCATGGGCGCGGGATTGATTGGAGCCTTGACGGTAACCCAGGCAATCATTGCTATGGTAATCGGCTGTCTGGTTATTGCCATTGCCCTTGCGATTATCGGTGAGTGCGGACACACTTACGGGATTCCGTTTACGGTACAGCTTAGGAGCAGTTTTGGTACAACGGGTGTTAAGATACCAGGCGTATTGCGTGGGCTTCCCGCTATCGTGTGGTTTGGCTTCCAGAGCTGGGTGGGTGCAGGAGCAATTAACAGCTGTCTGAACATTCTGTTTGGAATCAGCAATCTTCCGGTGGTATATGCACTGTTTACCCTTCTTCAGGTTGCCCTTGCAATTAAGGGATTTGAAGGAATTAAGTGGTTAGAAAACATTTCCTGTATCTTTATTATTGCAATCCTGATTTATATGCTGTATGTGGTTAATACACAGTTCTCGTCAGAGATTGGAGATGTGTTCTCGGGAATCAAAGGAACCTGGGGTATGCCGTTCTGGGCTGCAACTACATCCTTCCTTGGAATCTATTCTACTATGATTATCAATGCATCTGATTATTCGCGGAACGCGACGGATGACATTAGGCCGGTGAAGGCGGCGAGTATTTATACAATAGCAATTCTTCCTGTAACTTTGTTCATGGGTCTAATCGGGCTCCTTGTAACAGCCGCAACAGGAAACAGCGACCCGGTGGTTGTATTTTCTACTACAATGGGAAGCAAGGTGCTTACTATTGTAACTCTGCTTTTTATCGCGTTTGCACAGGTTACTACCAACGTACTGAACAATATTGTGCCTCCGGCATATGTGCTGATGGAATCTTTTAAGATGAAATGGACCCATGCAACCGTACTGGTGGGCGTGCTTTCCGCATGTGTAATGCCATGGAAGCTGGTTACGGATGAGTCTGCTGCAGGACTTAATCTGTTTACACAGTTTTACTCCGCATTCTTAGGCCCTATCTTTGCGGTTATGGCGGTGGATTATTTTATTCTCCGAAAGAAGAAGCTGGATATTAATGATATGTATGACAAGAAAGGATGCTTTAAAGGCATTAACTGGGCAGCAGTTATTGCAATTATCTTTGGCTCCTTATGCTCGCTGCTGATTATGCAGCTTTCCTGGTATGTAAGTTTGATTCCGACAGGAGCCGCTTACTATCTGCTTATGAAGGTAATGCCGTCCTCAAAGCCTTTCTGTAAAGGAACGATTTTTGAGAGATAAAGTTGAGGACAAAATAAACGGAAGTCAAGCCGGGGACGGGGTATTTTTCATTTTACCCCGTCCCCGGCTCTGTTAAGAGTTTATATTTTCATAGCCGTTTCGTAAGCTCCCCATATGACGCTCCGCAGGTTTCCAACCTGCCGGCAGTCGCCTACAAGATAAACATTTTTCTTCTTTTTATCTACATCTAAAGGACTGGCAATATATCCTGCCGAAGAGATTGTGCTGTCGCAGGCAATCGTAATGTCTTTTCCCCTTTTATCCGTACAGATAACGGCATCTTCTTTTACTTCCTTAAGAACAGTTTCCAGATATACCGGAACCTTGTGCAGTGCAAACCATTCCCGCAGATAGGAGCTGTTAGCAAGGCAGACGCCCTTTTGGGATACAAGGTCGTCCTTCATCTCAATGATAATCGGCTCTTTTCCCGAAAGCGCCAGCTCGTATGCAATCTCGCTTCCTGTCAGTCCGCCGCCGATTACGGCAACCTTCTGTCCGACTTCGGCGCCGTTTAGATATTCGCAGGCCTCTATCATCTTCTCATGGCCCGGAACGCTTTTTAGTATGCGCGGAACAGAGCCGGTTGCTATAATCACAGGCTCATTCCCAAACCGGGACAGATCCTTTATCTCTTCATTCAGGCGCACTTCAATTTCAAGAACCTCCATCTGACGGCGGTACCAGGTAAGGAGATCGCGCAGCTTTCCCTTGTAGGATTCTGCGCTGGCCGGGATAAATGTACCGCCTAAAACACTGCCTTTTTCATAGATGACAGGCATATGCCCCCGTTTTTTCAGGACTCTTGCAGCTTCCATGCCGCCGATTCCGCCGCCGATAATATGTACTGTCCCGGGAGTGCGGGCCGGCCGGATGTGGTGTCTGCTCCACTGCATGGTTTCCGCATTAACAGCACAGCGGGCCAGGTGCAGGCTGTCGTTTAAGTCCTGATCGTTGGGTACCCCTTTGTAATGGCACATATTAAAACAGCCGTTGTGGCACAGGATACAGGGCCGGATGTCCTCTTCCCGTCCTTTTATCAGCTTGGTTACCCACTGCTGGTCAGCAAGAAACGGCCTTGCAAAGCCAGCGCCGTCCAGCCTGCCGGAGGCAATGGAGTCCGCGGCGGCATATGGATCCAGCCTGCCGGCGCATACAACCGGAATATCTACGAATTCCTTGATATGTTCTACATCGGCAAGATTGCAGTTTTCCGGCATATATACGGGAGGATGCGCCCAGTACCACGCGTCATAGGTGCCGTTGTCGCAGTTGAGCATGTCGTAGCCTGCATCCTGCAGGTATTTTACTGCCCGTTCGGATTCTTCCATATCCCGTCCTGCTTCTGTATATTCCTCGCCGGGAAGGGCGCCCTGGCGGAACCCCTTGGTCTTGGACAACACACTGTAACGGAGGGAAACAGGAAAATCATCCCCGCATGCCCACTTGATGGCTTTTACAATCTCTACGGCAAAACGATAGCGGTTCTCAAAGGATCCGCCGTACTGATCTGTACGCTGGTTTACGTATTTCAGAGTGAACTGATCAAGAAGATATCCTTCATGAACCGCATGAATCTCAACACCGTCTACCCCTGCGTCCTTTAAAAGCCTCGCTGTTTTGGCAAAAGCCTCCACGAACTCATGAATCTCTTCTACAGTCATTTCCCTGGAGGGAACCTTGTCGGACCAGCGGTTTGGGGAGGGGCTTGCAGAGGCTGTAATCTTATCCAGATCCATAAAGGGCTTGGATGCCTTTCTAAGCGCCGGATTGGTGTAAAGCTTCTCCATCAGTCCGCTGATGGTGAAGGAGCGGCCGAAGCCTGCGGTAAGCTGAATAAAAAGCTTTGCTCCGGTCTTATGGAATTCGGGCATCCATTTTTTTAGATCCTGATACATCCTTTTTTCCTTGTGCAGCCACTGTCCGAACATGGGATTATATACCGGCTGACAGCCCGGAAGCACCAGTCCTGCATTGTTCCTTGCGACCTCCATGATAAAGCGGGCGCCGGCTTTATCGAAATGGTGCTTCTCCATCCATCCGAACAAATCCGTACCTCCCATAGAAGTCAGAACAATGCGGTTTTTTATCTCACAATTACCGATTTTCCAGGGAGTAAACAGAGGCTTTAGTTTTTCGTTCATAATCAGATCATCTCCTTTCTCGTACCTGTCTGATATGTATATAGAATGAATTTATTATATCAATTTTTTCGTCAAACTGCAATAAAAAAACTCAAAATTCGACAAAAATTTATTGCAAACTAACAAATCGCATGGTAGAATAAAAACACAATGACAGTAGAAATGAAAAAAAGAAGGAGGGTGAGGCCATTGCATGACACAATCATTATTGCTGCCGCCGGTAAGGGCGGCGTAGGTAAGACGTCTGTCTGTGCAGCTATGGTGCGCCTGCTTGTGGAGAAGCATCCGGATTCCCGGATACTGGCTATTGACGCGGATCCTGCAGTAGGGCTTGCCGCTGGTTTGGGGGTGGAGGTTGAATCCACTCTGGATGACATCCGCAGACGTATTGTGGCAAGTGTGGAACAGGGAGAAACGAAAGCGGCAGTGGAGCTTTTGGGGGAAGCACGTTTTCAGATTTTTGATACGATGAAGGAGCAGGAGGGATTTTCCTTTCTTGCTATCGGACGGCCGGAGAGTGCAGGCTGCTACTGCAAGGTGAACGCGTATCTGAAAGAGGTCATTTCCATGCTGGCAAAGGACTTTGATTATGTGGTTATAGACGGTGAGGCGGGAATTGAGCAGATTAACCGCAGGGTGATGGAACAGGTTACACATCTGATGCTTGTGACAGACCCCAGCCGCAAGGGCGCCGAGGTGGTCCGTACAATCCAGAAGGTGGCAAAGGAGCTTGTAATGTATAAGTCCTGCGGCGCTGTTGTCAACAGAGTGCCTCATCCTTCGGTGATGGAGCTGGTTGATGTATCTCCCGTCGAGGTGTTAACCAGTATTCCTTCGGACGAGGAGCATGCAGCCAACGAGGTGCGCGGAGGAAGCGTTTTTGAACTGAATAGGGAGGCGGTTCTGCTAAAAGGAGCGGAGGAAGCTTTGAGGAAATGGGAGATTATATAACCGACAAGGAGAAAAGAGGTGTGATACTTGAAGGATCTGAAGCATTTGATTTATTTTGAGGGTCTGTTGGAAAATGCCAATAATTCCCTTATTGAGAAGGCCAGAGAAGAAGGGAAGCTGGCGGTCGGCTACACCTGCTTTCACATGCCTGAGGTTCTGCTGAATCTGGACAACTGCTTTTCTGTTCGCCTGAGGGCGCCGAATACAGGTTCTATGGACATTGCTACTTACTACATGTCGAACTATACCTGTGAATTCTGCCGTGCACTTTTGGAGCGTTCCTTTGAAGGAGGCTTTAATTTTCTGGATGCGCTGGCCGGAGTGGATGCCTGTGCGGAGATGAACCGCTGTATGGAAAATATTGAGATTCAGAAGCTGATTCCAGGTGAAAAGTTTTTTGTTACGCACGCAGATATTCCTTATAAGGTGGAGGATTTCACGATCACCCATTATGTGCGGCAGATTAAAAACAGGGTGCTTGACAGGCTTCATGAGGTGTACGGGACGGATATTTCCGACGGCGCAATCCGGGAGGCGGTTAAGCAGCATAACGAGGCCTGCCGCATTATTACCGAGATAGGAGAGCTCAGAAAGCTTCCTAACCCGCCCATTACGGGATATGAATTTCATGTTCTTAATATGGTAACTTTCTGCTGTCCGAAATATCTGATTCTGGATAAGCTTCATGAGACCTTAGAGGAGATTAAGAATCGAAGGCCTGACAAGGATCCATGGTATCGTGCCAGGGTTGCCCTTGTGGGAAGCGAGGTGGATGATCTGGGGCTTACAAAGCTGATTGAGGATACGGGAGCCTTTATTGTGGCCGACAGATTCTGCTTCGGTTCTACGCCGGGGCGGGAGGAGATCCATTTAAATGATGAGGAGGACGCTCTTACCCAGGTGTGCCGGCACTATTTGGAGGTGTCCGAGTGCCCGCGGTTTATGAGCAGTGATAAAATTAACCAGCGCCGTGAGACGGTAGATGCCCTGGCGCGAGAGTACGGCGCGGAGGGAATTATCTTTGAACAGATTAAATTCTGCGATTTTTGGGCATTTGAGAGGGCGCTTGCCAGCCATATCCAGGAGAAGGAGTACGGACATCCGGTGCTTTCCATTGACCGGCCCTATAATGCCCGATCCTCCGGACAGCTGCGCACGAGGATGCAGGCATTTGTAGAATCATTAGAGATTAAGCGTATCCAAAAGGGAGGAGGCAGCCAGGAATGTTGAAGAAAAATTTAAAATGGGCAAAGAAAAATGTTCCTCAGGATCTGAAGATATGGAAAGAGCTGCTTTCTGAAGTAGACATAAAAGATGTAGGAAGGAAGCTTAAGAAGGATTTTAAGGAGACAAAAGAACGGATTACCGATGAGGTAAAGACAGTGGCAGCAATGTCGGGGAAGGATCGTGTGGATCTTCTGCTTCACGGCGAGAAGCATCTGGGGCGTCTGTACCAGTCGGGAAAAATTGCATTTACCCGAAGGGAATGGCGGGGCGTGGAGAGTACGGCAAGAGATTTTGCCGGTTGGTTAAAGACCTGGGCGGTGATGGCGGGTATGGTGATGAAGGATCCGGTCTCTATGGCCGAAGGCTTCTTTGAGTACCGGTGGCTCAGCTCCTACCTGGCCCTTCCGGCTTTTGCAGACAGGAACAATCTGGGGCTTCGGGGGCCTCATGTGACGATAGCCCATGAGTTGTTTCTTCCTATGTTTCGTTACGGCGCGGACACTATCGCCACGCTTCTGCGGGCCGACGAGCGTCTGGGAGGAAATGAAAAGATACAGGAAAAGCTACTGCTTTTTGACGAAATGACTATGAGCCAGATGATGGCAGGATTTCCGAATCTGGAAGGTATTCCCTATCAGCTGATGCCTGTATTCATGGTATCAGAGATTGACCAGCTGGTATGTATTCCTTATATTGACGCAGTAGAGAGTTTCGGGCTGCCGTCGGACACCTGTCCGGTACCTACTTCCGAGTGCGGCGCGGCTATTATGGATGCGCTGCCTCACTGCGGCCTGGGATTCATCTCTACCTCAACTCCATGTGACGGTTCGGATATGGCTACATCCTATCAGGACCGCCGCTTTAAGATGCCTACCTACCCTCTTACGCTGCCTGTGCGTTATGATGATGAGGATACGGTGGACTGCGGGGCGGAGGATATGAAACGGTGTATCCGCTGGATCGAAGAGCTAACCGGAGAAACGTGGGACTGGGAACATTATTTCAAAGTAATCCGCCGTTTTAATGAAGAGACGAATTATGAGATGAATAAATGGGAGGTTAACAAGACGCCTTACCCGCAGGTGATAGGGTCTGCCTATGAGCTGTTCCGCAAATGGAGCTATGAGATGGACGGAGGGCTTGATCCCCGCACGATGAAAACCTTCCGGCGGGTTGACCGCATGATGACGAAAGCTTATGAAAAGAAGATGAATCCTTACCGCAGTCCTATCCGCCACAGAGCCATTGTCTGGAGCTGTCCGGCACATTATTATGCAAACTTCTCCAACTGGCTTCAGAACTGCTGGGGAATCGGCGTGCTGGTGGAGATGGAAAGCCTTAATTTTACCAAAATGCTTGATACTTATGATAAGGAAGAGGCAATTCGTGATCTGGCCCGCTTGTACGAGCGGATGGTTATGCGCAAGCATACCAACGGAGGCCACGTACATGTGCTGGAGGAGCTGTGGAAACAGGTAGAGGAATTTAATGTGGAAATTGTCATTATGTATCAGCATGTATGCTGCAAGACGATGAGCGGGCTTCAGGGACTTTTTGACGAGCAGGCAAGAGAGAAAGGAATCCATCTTATTTGGGTGGAGCATGATTTGATGGATCCGCGCACCGTATCCCGGCGGGATATGCGCAGCAAGATTAACAATTATATGACAAATGTATTCCAGGAGGAACCTCTGGATCCGTCCCTGGTAGAGTTTGAGGACGATGTGACATGGTAAGCATGTCAACGGAAAGGAGCTATAAGTATGAAGTATTTCGGAGGATGTGACGTAGGTTCCACTTATACGAAAGCAGTTATTACAGATGAAAACGGAAAACTTGCCGGACATACTACAATGCGCAGCAAAATTAATTCCGAGGTTTCAGCCAGAATGTCTATGGAGGAGGTAATCGGACAGGTGCCGGGGCTTACAACGCCTCAGGATCTGACCTATCTGATCGGAACAGGTTATGGCCGTAACAAGGTTCCCTTTGCAGATGAGAACATCTCTGAGATTTCCTGTCATGCGATGGGAGTTCATGTGACTGACCCATCGGTAAAGGCAATTATTGATATCGGGGGCCAGGATGTAAAGGGGATTAATATTGATACGGATGGTACAGTGAAGAATTTTGCTATGAATGATAAATGTGCCGCCGGCACCGGACGGTTTTTTGAGGCAATGGCCCGGAGCTTTGAGATGTCTCTTGCAGAGTTTTCAGAACTGTCTCTGACGGCCAAGAATGTAATCCCCATTACCGCCCAGTGCACGGTATTTGCAGAGAGCGAGGTTATCACTCTGGTAGGCGAGGGGAAACCCATGAATGAGATTGCCGCAGGCATCCAGATGGCGGTTGCAAAGCGCTGCTTTGTTATGGCGAAAAAGGCCGGAGCTGTAACGGCGATTACTCTGACGGGGGGCTGCGCCAAGAATACGGGTCTTAAAAAGGCGATTGAACATGTACTGAAGCTTAAGGTAATAGACCTGCCGGTTGACCCGCAGCTAATGGGAGCGCTGGGTGCGGCAGAGTACGCAAGGAAGAAAGGACTGGCAAAGTCATGAAAAAACTGCTGAAAATTTTGTTCAAGATCATTTGTATTACATTTGGCGCGCTGTTTACGATCTATATGCTGAATCTGGACATGAAGATTGTGGGCTTTATCTATACCTGGCTCAATAAGTTCCACGATAAAAAGGATTCCTTAAGGGATATACAGTTCTGATGAGACTGTATGATTCGGTAATTGCCGATACAAAAAAGCAGCTAAAAGCGTTTGCTCCCAAAGTCTGGAGCTATGATGAAAATAAGGTATGGCCTGACGCGGGGGAAAGCGAGCTGGTGCTTAAGAGGGACGCTGCCTACGAGCTGGGAGGAAGCGGACTGCCTGCCGTAAATTTCACCTGTGTGACAACAGATGCTGTTCTGACAGGGAACCAGGTGATGCTGTACGGTCCGGAACTCAGGGAAATAAAAGGGGACTCTCCTTATGCCAGGATTGTAATTTTAAGAACCAGGGAACTGGGAAAAGATGACGAGGAAGCCTATAAAGCAGTCCGAAATATGGAATTTGTCAAATATCATGTGTTTCCCAAAGGATATATGTTCCGCATATCTTCCGGGGATTTCCGGGAACAGGTGCGGGTAGGAAAGACAGCCCTTCGCAGAGGGATTTCCTTCCGAAGCGTTGGATTTGACTTTATCCGCCAATATTTGAAAAATCCCAATATTCTTAATGTGGAGCTGATATTTGTCACGGATCCCCAGGCCCCTTACGAGAGCTTTAAGAAAAGTGCAAAAAAAACGGCTGATATTACAAGGACGCTGACCCATATTCTGGACGGAATGCCCACGGACTGCAGAAGCTGCAGCTTAAAGCCTGTATGCGATGAAGTGGAGGGAATGCGTAAGCTGCATTTTGAAAGAAGCGGCAGACGTTAAAAAAGGGGGCTGCGCTATGAATATAGTGCCGTCCCCTTAAAATGCCAGAGTAAGAGTCATGAAAGCTTTAAGTCTAAAAACTTAACCGTGGCCTCCAACAGCCGTTCCGTTACAGGACTTTTTTCATCCCTGTCAAAATCATGCATATTATGGGATACTACAAATCTCTGGGCCCGGTATCTGTTACAGAGCTCTAAGAATTCAGAATAGGGCACATCGGTATCTCCGGTACTGTGGGCGCAGAAAATTGGACAGGGCATCTCCCCGCAGGTGCGCAGGGTATAGTCAAGGTAGAAGAACTTCTGGCGTCCCGCATAGATAAGATCGATCCAGTTTCCCTGCTGCCTTGCATATACATAGACGCTGTAATGTGTGTCAAGCTTTCCGTCCGCATGGATGCCGGAAGGAATGTTCCGAAGCGCCGTTTCGTTTACAGCCGGGAGCGTATTATAGTATTTGCTGGGTGTCATAAACCATCCGTCGCACAGGAAGCCGTATCCATAATAGGAGAGAATGCCCGTCGGCTTTTCCTTATATTTTCCTCCTGCAGCAGCAAGAAGGCAGAGATATGCTCCTGCAGAACGCCCCCATAAAAAATAGGGAAGCGTTTCATCAGCATACAGTGAAGGATTTTCCAGATAATGGCTGATGGAAGCATTTACGTCCCCAAGAATGAAATCAAGCCTTGCGGAAGGCGCAAGGGGATAATCAAAGGAAAGAATACGGTAGCCTGCCCTTGTCAAAGTATTCTTATGAAGTTCGGGTAAATCTGTTTTTGAGCCGTATAATAGTCCGCCTCCGTGGAAATATAAGATACAGGCTTTTGATTTTACATCTGTATCATAGTATATTACGGCATTTTTTTCGTAGATTTCGCTGGAAATATGTATTTCTTTTTCGCAAAGCATAGGATTTCCTCCTTTTCCATATAATTAAAATGTGGTTGAAAACTACAAGACATATTCAAATGATTTGTTTAAAATTTAACGTATAAAAAACTATGTCCGCCCCATTTCAAACAATACTAGTATACCACAAATACGGGTGGAATCAATAGTGAAAGTGATGCGTACGGTACTACAGAATAGACAAAATAACAGATGCGAATTTGTCTAAAATGTCAATTGAAAATTTTAACAAAAGTTGCCATAATATAAATATAAAAACTGGTTGACCACAGTAACATTACCATTCATTTTTTAACAATCTAAGAAAGAGAGGGTTTGACAATGAGCTATTTAAACAATCAAATCGGATACCGTGATGAATTATTACAGACACGCTCCGTTATCAAGAAAGAGAATTGGGTTCTTCTTGAACCGGACGGACTTGTAAAGAATGCAATTCCGGGTTACGTAAACTGTGACGTAACCATTCTTGGTTCTCCTGCTATGGGAGCTTCCTTTGCTGATTATCTCGTAACTGTACATGCAGGCGGAAAGAAAGACGGCATCGGCGGAGACGGTATCGAGACTTTTCTTTATGTAATCGAGGGCGAGGTTACAGTGAAAAATGCCGATAAAGAGGCAGCTCTTACACAAGGGGGATATATTTTCTCGCCAGAGGATAAGCCGGTTTCCTTTGAGAATAAGGGAGACGGAGAGGTTAAGATTTATCTGTACAGGCGCAGATATGAAAAAGTGGAGGGATACAGCGCTCATACAATCGTTGGAAACGCAAATGAGTTAGAGTGGCTGTCCTACGAGGGAATGGAAAACTGCTATATTCAGAATTTCCTTCCTACAGATGATTTTGGATTTGACATGAACATGCATATTCTGAAATTCCACATTGGCGCTTCCCATGGTTACATTGAGACACATGTACAGGAGCACGGAATGTTATTCTTATCTGGCAAGGCAATGTACAGACTGGATAATGAGTGGGTGCCTGTAAAGAAGGGCGACTATGTATTCATGGATGCATACTGTCCCCAGGCATGCTACGCAGTAGGTGACGAGGGACGTGAGGAGGTTACGACTTACATCTACTCCAAAGACTGTAACAGAGATGTTGCATTATAGTCATTGTAATAAGAACTGCCGCAAAGGAGCGGGAAATAATAAAAGGATGGTGGGGACACAATGAAACTTTCAAGAGACGAATTAAAGGGTTTAATGAAAAATAAAATGATGCAGGCAGGTTTAAGAGAGGATCATGCTGAGCAGACAGCAGAGATTCTTACCTGGTCACATGAGAGAGGATATGCTTCACACGGTGCAGTACGTGTGGAATACTACAGTGAAAGAATTGCCAAAGGCGGTATCACGCATGAGCCGAATATTACATGGACACAGACAGGCCCATGCTCAGGCATCATGGACGGAGACAACGGCATCGGCTACTGGGTAGCTACAAAGGCTACAGAGAAGGCCATCGAGATGGCAAAGGAGAATGGCGTTGCAGTTGTAGGTATGGCAAACATTTCTCACACAGGCTCTATTGGATATTATACAGAGATGTGCGCAAAGGAAGGACTTGCTGCCATCACCTTCTGTCAGTCTGACCCAATGGCAGTGCCATACGGCGGAACAGAGCCGTATTATGGAACAAATCCAATCTCATTTGCAGCGCCTACAGCGGACGACCGTATGGTTGTATTTGACATGGCTACGACCGTTCAGGCTTGGGGAAAAATTCTTGACAAACGTTCCCAGGGAGCGGAAATCCCGTCCGACTGGGCAGTAGATGAAAACGGAGAGGCTGTTACGGATCCTCATAAGGTAAATGCTCTTACACCTATTGCAGGCGCTAAAGGATATGGACTTATGATGATGGTAGACGTATTCTCGGGCGTACTTCTCGGCGTTCCGTTCGGAAAGCATGTAAGCTCTATGTATCATGACTGCTCAAAGGGACGTGAGCTTGGACAGATGATTATTGTTATGGATCCGGAGAGATTCTGCGGCGCCGAGCAGTTCAAGAAGAATATGTCCCAGACTTGTGACGAGCTTGGGGCTATGAAGGCGGCTCCGGGATACGGTAAGGTATATTATCCGGGTGAAAGAGCTGTCATGAGAAGAGATAAGGCATATGCATCCGGCGGAATTGAAGTTGTTGACGAGCTGGTAGAATACCTTAAGGGCGATGCAGTCCACTTTGACAGATATGACCATAAAAACAGATTCGCAGACTAAATACCTGTAAATTAAGAAAGGAAAAAAACATGTTAAAAACAGTTGTAAAAAAAGGAAGTTATCAGGATTCCGTAGTGCTTATGCTTCTTACCAATGAGATTTCTTCAGTAGAAGGAGTAAACAAGATTCAGGTCATGATGGCTACTCCTGCAAATAAGGATATTTTTAAGACAAGCGGACTTGATACAGAGGAGCTGATGGCAGCTACGGCAAACGACATGGTAGTTGTAGCAGACATTGAAGAGGACGGCGTGCTGGATGTAGTTCTTGCGAAGGTAGAGGAATTTTTAAAGAAGCAGTCTACGGCAGCAGAAGGGAAGAAAGGCGCTGAGAGTGTAAAATCATGGGATAAAGCGCTTAAGAAAGCTCCGGAAGCAAACCTTGCAGTTATTTCTATCCCGGGAGCATATGCGGCCCTTGAGGCTGACCGCGCTCTTGACGAGGGACTGAATGTATTTATGTTCTCTGACAACGTAACCGTTGAAGATGAGAAGGCATTAAAGGAGAAAGCACACGCAAAAGGACTGGCAGTTATGGGTCCTGACTGCGGTACAGGCATTATCCAGGGCGTTCCGATTGCATTTACCAACAAGGTTACAAAAGGTTCTATCGGTATTATCGGCGCGTCAGGAACCGGTATTCAGGAGCTTACAACTATTATTGACAGATTAGGCGAGGGCGTTACAAATGCCATCGGTATCGGCGGACGCGACTTAAATGCAAAGATCGGCGGAATCACCATGATGGATATGATTGACGCCATGGAGGATGACGATACGGTTAAGGTGCTCGTGATTGTTTCCAAGCCGCCGGCAAAGGAAGTACGGGATATGATCTCCGCAAGGCTTTCTAACTTCAGCAAGCCGGTTGTTACCTTATTCGTGGGCGAGAAGCCGGAATACCATGAGGAAAACTTCTATCACTGCTATACATTAGACGAGGCTGCACGCAAGGCAGTAAGCCTTGTAAGAGGCACAGAGGTTCCGGAAGCTTCCATTGATATTGACGAGTCCAAGTTCTACAAGGCAGAGGACGGCAAGACTATCAAGGCTTACTATTCAGGCGGAACTCTTGCAAATGAGGCTGCCATGCTGATTAAGGACGCCATGAACTGCAAAGTTCCTCCGGAGGATATTGAAGGCTACATGCTGCAGTTAGACGGTAACATTGTTGTTGACCTTGGCGACGACGCTTATACACAGGGCAAGCCTCATCCGATGATTGATCCTGCAAAGCGTATCGAGTGTATGCAGGAGGCAGTAGATGATCCGACTACAGGAGCAGTTCTCCTGGACATTATGCTTGGCTACGGCTCACACGCAGATATGGCGGGAGCGCTTCTCCCATCGATTGTTGCCCTTAAGGAAAAGGCAGAGGCACAGGGAAGAAAGGTATTCTTTGTCGCTACAGTCTGCGGTACAAGAAGCGATTACCAGGGCTATGACGAAGCAGTAAATAAATTAAAAGACGCAGGCGTTATTGTATGTGAGAACAACAAGCTTGCATGCCGCACCGCAATCCGCGCAATCGGCAGGGACTTTGATGAGCCGGCAAAGGAGATTCGGGCAAAAGAGGTTGCAGAGGTAGAGAAACATGCACCTTCCGACAAGCTCCGCGCACTGCTTTCAGAGAAACCGAATATCATCAATATCGGCCTTAAGAGCTTTGCAGAGGTTGTAGAACAGTTCGGATGCGAGGTGGTACAGTATGACTGGCAGCCGCCTGCAGGAGGAAATGTTGAGCTGATTAAGACACTGAACTTCTTAAGAAATTATGAGGGAATCGACCAGCTGAACCGCGAGGTTATTGAGAAGGTTGTAGCAAGCCAGCCGGTACTTAAGGACAACGTACGCGCAAAGGAAGTGATTCCGGAGTTTGCAGAGAACGGCGGAAAGGTGATTCTTCACGCAGGTCCTCCGGTAGCTTATGAGAATATGCCTGACCCGATGCAGGGCTCCTGCGTAGGCGCAGTGATGTTCGAGGAGTGGGCTTCTACAGAGGAAGAGGCAAGAAAGATGTTAGAGGGCGGAGAGATTAAGTTCATTCCGTGCCACCACTGCAATGCAGTAGGACCTATGGGCGGCATCACATCCCCGAACATGGCGGTATTCGTAGTAGAGAACGAGACAGGCGGCAATAAGGCGTACTGCACCATGAATGAGGGTATCGGAAAGGTTCTCCGTTTCGGCGCATATGACGAAGAGGTTGTAAACCGCTTACGCTGGATGAGAGACGTGCTGGGTCCCACACTTGGAAGGGCGCTGCGCTCTATGGAAAATGGTCTTGCTATCAATCCGCTTATTGCAAAGGCAGTTGCCATGGGAGATGAATTCCATCAGAGAAATATTGCGGCATCCCTTGCGTTCTTAAAGGAGGTTGCACCGATTATTACAGCGATGGATATGGATGAAAAGGACCGCTATGATGTGATCAAGTTCCTGGCGGATACAGACCAGTTCTTCTTAAATATCATGATGGCTACAGGCAAGGCTGTGATGGATGATGCGAGAAAGGGAACAGATGGAACAATCGTTACCGCTATGTGCCGCAACGGCTACGAGTTCGGTATCCGTATCGCAGGTATGGGAGACGAGTGGTTTACAGGTCCGGTAAATACACCGCAGGGACTCTACTTCACAGGCTATGATGCCGAGGACGCATGCCCGGATATGGGAGACAGCGCTATCACAGAGACCTTTGGTGTAGGCGGTATGGCCATGATTGCAGCTCCGGCTGTTACAAGATTCGTAGGAGCAGGCGGCTATGAGGATGCCCTGCGCACCAGCAACGAGATGACAGAGATCTGTATCGACAGGAATCCGAACTTTACGGTTCCTACCTGGAACTTCCAGGGAATCTGTCTTGGTATTGACGCAAGGCTTGTTGTAGAAAAAGGAATTACCCCGGTAATTAACACGGGTATTGCAAATAAGGTAGCCGGAAGAGGCCAGATTGGCGCAGGTACTGTACATCCGCCGATTGAATGCTTTGAGAAGGCTGTAAGGGCTTACGCTAAGAAGCTTGGCTTCGAGGCTTAAAAGCAGAAATAGGAGATTATATATGGAAAAGAAAAAGGTAGTCATTGCTCTGGGCGGAAACGCCCTGGGCAAGGATATTGAAGAGCAGAAGGAAGCAGTTGCAAAGACAGCAAAGGTGATTGTAGATCTTGCAGAGCAGGGACTTGACATTATCGTTACACACGGAAACGGCCCTCAGGTAGGCATGATCCAGAACGCAATGGATAACCTGATTGTGATGCAGCAGAATTACAAGCAGGTGCCGCTTCCCACAAGCGTAGCCATGAGCCAGGGGTACATAGGCATTGACCTGCAGAACGCCATCAAATATGAGCTGTTAAGCCGTAACATTGATGGAAAAGTATCTACCATCCTGTCACAGGTAGAGGTAGATAAGGATGATCCGGCTTTCGAGAATCCCACAAAGCCAATCGGAAGATTCCTTACTAAGGAAGAGGCAGATGAGAACGAGAGAAACGGCATCCGCTGTATGGAAGACGCAGGCAGAGGCTACCGTATCGTAGTAGCGTCCCCGATGCCAAAGAGAATCCGGGAGCTCCAGACCATTAAGACCCTGGTAGACGCGGGCCACATCGTAATCACCTGCGGAGGAGGCGGAATTCCGGTAGTCAGCGACGAAGAAGGCCGTCTCGTAGGCGTAAACGCAGTAATCGACAAGGATAACGCCAGCAGCCTTCTGGCATCCCAGCTGGGCGCAGATCATTTAGTGATTCTGACAGCAGTAGAAAAGGTTGCCATCAACTGGGGCAAAGAAAATCAGGAGTGGCTTTCTGACCTCACCGTAGAACAGGCAAAAGAATATATCGCACAGGAGCAGTTTGCAAAAGGCTCCATGCTTCCGAAAGTAGAAGCAGCTATCCGCTTCGCCGAGTCTGGGGAAGGCCGCCACGCCCTCATCACCCTCCTCGACAAAGCAGCCGCCGGAATCGCAGGCGAAACCGGCACCGTAATACATTCATAAGTCATGTGGGGCTGCCGGACTAAAAATTCTGGCAGCTTCATGAAAGAATAAATATGCAATAAATAATTTTGACAAACAGGCGTTTCGGGGCTGATATTTCTCTAAGCAAACAATCAGGGGCGCTTTTTGCGGAGGAGAAATCCACTGCCTACGGAGACTTAGGGATGAAGGCTTTCCTGAATCCCTTAGCCGCAGTCGGCAGTTAGTTCGCCGCAGCTTTGCCCCGTTTGCGTGAGAAATATCAGCCCCGAAACGCCGTCCTGTTTGACGAGATTGTTTACTTCATATGACTTTTTAGGAGATGGACCATGAACATACCAATTAATCTATTTATGTGGATAATGGCTTTTCTTCCCATTATCGCATTGTTAATTTTAATGATAAAATTTAACTGGGGAGCCACAGAGGCGGCTCCGGTGGGCCTTATCATCACCATTGTTACAGGTCTTGCATTTTTTAAGGCAGACGTTAGGCTTTTAGCCGCAGAAAGCGCTAAGGGCGTCTGGAATGCCCTCATCATTCTGATTATTGTCTGGACGGCAATCCTGATGTATCAGGTGGGCGACGAAGCAAAGGCATTTCTTGTTATCCGTAACGGTATGCGCAAGCTTCTTCCCAACGAGCTTCTTTTAGTGCTTGCAATGGGCTGGATATTTGAAAGTTTCCTGCAGGGAATCACAGGCTTCGGCGTACCGGTTGCCGTAGGAGCGCCCCTGCTCATCGGTATCGGCGTAAAGCCCATGTGGGCGGTTATTATCCCCCTTCTTGGGCAGGCTTGGGGAAATACTTTCGGAACCCTTGGCGCTGCCTGGGATTCTCTGGCTATGTCCGCGGGACTTTCCGCAGGCAGCAAGGAATATCTTGTGACAGCACTCTGGACGGCTGCCTTTATCTGGTTTTGGAATGCCATCGGAGGCTTTGCCACCTGCTGGTTTTATGGAAAGGGAAAGGCCCTTAAGAAGGGACTTCCCGCAGTCGTGCTAATGGCAGTCATACAGGGCGGAGGCGAGCTGCTTTTAAGTCAGGTAAATACTACGATATGCTGCTTTGTGCCGGCCTGTGTTTCCCTTATTGTCATTCTTCTTCTTGGAAGAACGAAAATGTACAACCAAGAGTGGAGCGTAGAAGACAGCCCGATTATGAACCGTGAATTTGCAGGGCAGGAAAAGGGAGGAGAGGCGCCGGCAGACATGAGCCTTATTCAGGCATTCGTACCATATTTTCTGCTTTCAGCCCTTACCCTTATCGTTCTTCTGGTAAAGCCGGTAAATGAGACTCTTGGAAAAATTTCCTTTGGCCTTTCTTTTCCGGAGACTTCAACAGGGTACGGCTATGTGAATAAAGCGGTAGAGAGTTTTTCACCTTTTGCTCCCTTTACACATGCAAGTATGTTCCTGTTCATATCGGCGATTATCGGGCTTCTTTATTATAAAAAACACGGCTGGATAGGAGACGGCGGTGTAAAAAGAATATTTGTGAAATCTGTTTCCATGACTATGCCGTCGGGAATTGCAGTTATCGGTCTGGTAATTATGTCAAAGATTATGGACGGAACCGGACAGACCGTTGTTCTTGCTAATGGAATCGCAAAGATCCTTGGAAAGATATATGTTATCCTGGCGCCGTTTGTAGGACTTCTCGGAACCTTTATGACAGGAAGTAATATGAGCTCTAATATTCTGTTCGGAGGCTTCCAGATGACAACGGCAAACCTTCTGGAGGTAAATTCTTCAGCCATACTGGGAGCCCAGTCTGCAGGAGGAGCTATTGGAAGCGCGGTAAGTCCAAGCAAAATTATTTTAGGAACGACAACGGCAAGCATTCTTGGAAAAGAGGGTGAGGTTCTTAAGAGAATTATTGCGCTTACAGTACCGACAACGATTGTTATCGGCGCGATTCTTTTCGTGCTGGTGGGCATGTAGTGCTTAAAGGATAGGAGAGCTGATAATGGAAAAGAAGAGTTTTTTTAAAACAAAGGAAGGCGGACTTACGCTTGCATTTGTTGTGATTATGCTTGCATTTTTTATCATTCTGGCAGGACTGAATACCCTGAATGATACAGTCTGTCTGGCAGGGTTTGTTATTATGGTGGGTGCGATGCTGTATTCGCCGATAAAAACATTTATATTAAAGCCAAAGAAATAAAAATGAAAGGAGAGATTTTTATGGCGATTGAAGAAATTACAGGGAGAATAGCGAAGGATTTGGAGTGCTTAAAGCAGTTCACGGCAACGCCGGGAGAGGGATGTACAAGACTTCCTTTTACTCCTGAGGCAAGAGGCGCGGTGAATTACCTGAAGCAGATCATGGAAGAAGCAGGTCTTGAGGTAAGGGAGGATGCTGCCGGAAACGTTATCGGTGTTATGAAGGGAACAGATCCGGAGGCGCCCTGCGTTATGATGGGCTCTCATTTTGACTCAGTAGTAAACGGCGGAGATTTTGACGGTATCGCAGGCGCTGTATGTGCCATTGAAGTTGCCAGACAGTTAAAGGAAGAAGGTATTACTCCAAAGAGGGATTTCGTTGCAGTAGGCTTCTGTGATGAGGAAGGCATGCGCTTTGGAACAGGATACTTTGGCTCCGGCGCTATGCTTGGAAACAGGGATGTGGAATACTGCAAGAACTTTGCGGATACCAATGGAGTGACTATTTATGACGCTATGAAGGAATATGGCCTTGATCCGGAAAAGATTGAGGATGCAAAATGGGATGTGTCAAAGATTGGAAAATTCCTTGAGCTTCACATTGAACAGGGACCGGTGCTTGATGCAGAAAATATTGAGCTTGGTCTTGTAGACTGTATTGTCGGAATCCAGCGTTACATGGTAACGGTTCACGGAAGAGCCGACCATGCGGGAACAACTCCGATGGATATGCGTATGGATGCAGTAGATGCTGCTACAAAGGTCATTTCCAAGATTCCGGACTGGGCAAGGGAGAAGGCCGACGGAACGGTTGCTACGACAGGCTTTATCCGTACCACACCGGGCGGAATGAATATTGTTGCTGAAAAGGTGGAATTTACCGTTGACATCCGGTCCAAAAATAACGATAATATCAATGACATTGCAAATAGAATCCGCGCGGCTCTTGACAGAGAGGTGGCAGAGATGGGCGGAAGCTATGAGATTGATACAAAGCTTGTGATCACGCCGGTATGGCTGTCCGAAGAGATGCTTAACACAATGGAGGAAAGCTGCAAGGCAAGAGGCTACAGCTATAAGAAACTCCCAAGCGGTGCAGGACATGACGCACTTGAGATTGGTCAGGTAATTCCGACAGTTATGCTGTTTGTTCCGAGTAAGGAAGGAAGGAGCCATTGTCCGGTTGAGTTTACAAAATACAGTGATTTTGCGAAGGCGTCTGTTATCATGACAGAGCTTGCGAAGGAGCTTTTAGCAGAGTAAGAAATACAATAGAAAACTGAAAACAGCGGATATACATTAAGAAACGGAGAGATATATGACAGCATTAAATCCAGTACACAAAAAAGATAATCTTCGCTTGTTAAGAAGGGCGCTCAGGCTTACACAAAAAGAATTTATTGAAAGATTTTTGTCTTTACCGGACGGGACACCGTCCATGAGTATTGCAACGCTTTCCAATCTGGAGGCAAAGGATGGACCGAGGCTTAACGAGGTAATACTCACAGTATCAGAAAATCTTGGCATAGATTCCATGTTATTTTCGATGCCGTCAGAGAAGTTTGCAGAAGAAATATATATGCAGCTGCCTGATAATGCGGGCAGAGAAATTGTAGGCGGCAGTGCAAAGAAGGGTAATATTAACCAGCTGCTTAAACGCTTGACAATGTATTTCGCTGAGCAGTTGTTTGAAAAACGGCTGAAAAAGGGTGACAAGATAGAATCAGACAGAGTTCTGGCCGCAAAGCTCGGCGTAGGACGTTCCGCCATAAGAGAGGCCCTTAAGGTGCTTGACGTTCTGGGAATGATCGATATTCGTCCTGGGCAGGGAACTTATGTCAGCAATAATGAAGCTAATTTTTTCATCATTCCCCTGTCATGGTCTTTGTTTTTGAATGGGAGCCAGATTGACAGCATTGTGGAGGTGCGCAATCTTCTAGAGGTAAAGGCGGCGGCTCTTGCAGCAAAATGCAGGGACGAGGAAAGCCTGAACAAGCTTTATGATATTTCCCACAGGATACATACTGCCTATATTGAGAAAGATTTTAAGGAGTTTTTAAATGCAGATCTGGAATTCCATATTTGTATTGCTGAATGTTCCGGTAATCAGGTGATTTACAGTATGATTCAGACAATCAGTAATCTTATGCGTCATGTCAGCGGGAGCGGGATGGTGGATGAAAGACAGCTTCAGGAAATATATGACGAGCATCAGAAAATATATGGTCTGATTTTAGCTTCTGA
Organism: uncultured Lachnospiraceae bacterium; assembly: GCA_948441955.1. Classification (GTDB taxonomy): domain Bacteria; phylum Bacillota; class Clostridia; order Lachnospirales; family Lachnospiraceae; genus CAPEBR01. The sequence goes on from CAOJQZ010000006.1 coordinate 33,292, forward strand.
TGCAAAAGGGGCGTCAGAAGCCATGCAGGAACATCTTGATAAATCTGTGGGCCGTTATAATTACAGATAAAACAAAAGATAAGAATCTTTTCATAAAAAGTGGAAAGGTTCTTATTTTTTTGATAGGAAAAATATCTGCAATGGGTTATAATAATAATTAAAGAAAACGGTATTATATTATGAGCAGGGAGGGATTTATATGAAGAAAAACAGGGTTGTCACTATAGGACGGGAGTTCGGAAGCGGCGGGCATGAGATAGGAAATTTGTTAGCAACACGTTTAGATGTTCCCTTATATGATAATAATCTTGTCAGAATGGTTGCTGATAAGCTGGATATTACGGAAGAGACGGCGCAGGCAGTGGACGAAACAACGCTTAATAGCTTTCTGAAAGGATTCGTATTATCTTCAATTGAATATTCGTCGTCTATGAAAGGCGAGGAATATTCCAGGCCCTTAAGTGAACAGGTGTATGAGCTTCAGACAGAAATTATATGCAGGCTCGCGGAAAGGGGACCTTGTGTCTTTGTGGGAAGATGTGCAGATTTTGTGCTGAAGGATCGCGCGGAATGTGTTAATATATTTATCTGCGCAGATATGGAGGACAGGATCGCGCGTATCGCAAAAAGGTACGATTTGTCAGAGCGTAAGGCTGCTGAGAAAATTAAGAAGATTGACAGGGAGAGAAGATATTATTACGAATCCCGTACAGGACTTTACTGGGGGGATATAGATTCTCATGATATGCTTTTAAATGTGAGCCGTCTTGGAATGGAACGCACAGTAGATATTTTGGAAGCCATTTACAGGATGAAATAAAAAGTAACAGCCGGGTGATAGGATTTGGTTAAAGATATTTTAACAGACGCGGGGGCAGATGTCTTGAGAATGCTCCCGTTCTTATTTGCGGCATTTCTTATCATAGAGATGCTGGAGAATTATTCTGCGGAATTTACAGGAAAAGTACTTGGAAAAGCGAAAAATGCCGGACCCGTTACAGGCGCCATACTGGGATGTATACCGCAATGCGGTTTTTCGGTTATGGCGGCGGATTTGTATGCGTGCGGTATTATTTCCATAGGTACACTTTTGTCGGTATTTATTGCAACATCGGATGAAGCGGTTCTTATTATGCTGGGGAATCCGGGACATAGCAAAGAGATTGCTGCGCTTTTTGCCGCTAAGATATTAATTGCGGTAATTGCCGGATATACAGCGGATATATTTTTATCAGAATATATATCTGTTCCGCAAAAACAAAGAAAGCTCTGTGCAGATTTCTGCGGCCGTAAGAAAGGCGCGAAGATACTGTCAGAGGCATTTCGGCATACGACCAAAATATTTTTGTATTTATTTATATTTCTGGTAATACTTAATCTAGGTATCCGCATGTTCGGAATAGAAAAATTGTCGGAGTATCTATTGAGCGACACATGGTTTCAGCCAGCGGCCGCTGCTCTTATAGGTTTGATTCCGAACTGTGCTGCTTCTGTTATATTGACGCAGCTTTATCTGAGAGGCGTTATATCTTTTGCCTCAGTCATTGCAGGTCTGTGTACAGGGGCCGGAGCAGGCCTGATTGTATTATTTCGGATGAACCAGAACAGGCGGGAAAGTGTGAAGATAGTAATTCTTTTGTATGTAACCGGAGCGTCAGTGGGTATGATACTGAATCTTTTATTTTAAAAGGCGGGAACTCATTTTGAATTCCTGCCTTTTATCCTAATCTTTTTTGTCATTTTTTATAAAGGGATGTTTCCAGACGAAAAGCGCGCCCAGCCCGCCGATTATATAGAGAATATTTACCAGTATAGCCGGATTATCTCTGAGAAACCATACAACCAGCACAATTGCCGTGAGTACGGCTATAAGTTCCAGAGCGGCCAAAAAGCGTTTTTCCCGGCGTTCCCTGTAGGCATTCCGGCGTTCTTCCCGATTCCCCTCCAGGTATTCGGTAATATGCTCCTCTGTAATTCTGCCGGCAATCTGTTCGGAAGGAGAAAAGGAACGAAAGTGTTCGAGTATTTCCGTATAAAGCTTTTCATAAGCTTCATCTTGAAAACTTTGTCTTTGGTCTTCCTCCGGTGTGCCGGTTTCCTCTGCAGACACATTGACTTCTTCTTGTGTGCCGTTCTCTTCTGGCTGCGTCCTTTCTTCCGGCAAAGCTTCATTGATTTCAGTAGTTTTTTCTAAAGCTGCCATCTTTTGTACCTCCTATTAATTATTCAACAAGTCTATCATAGCAGTTTTAACAAGAAATATCAATTTTTATTGTTAAATATCGACAAAATATTCGCGAAATATAAATTGCATTTCTCGGATAATGTGTTATAATAAAGGCTGTTAGCTGTCACATATGTATGAGGAGGAATTATCATGGCAACAAAAAAAAGGAACACAGTAACTAAGAAAACCGGAGCTATGAAGACACCATCAGTGAAGGCAGAGACAGTGAAAGAAGAGATAGTAAAAGCAGAGCCGGTGAAATCTTCCACACAAGAAAAAGTAGTTGAGATACCTGAAAAAGAAAAGGCGGCCGCTAAAATAGCATCTGAAAAGAAGGCAGCAGTTAAAAAACCGACAGCTAAGAAGACTGTTGCAAAAAAAGAGATGAAGGTGGAGGCAGTTGTTGAGTATTATGGAAAGCAGGTAGAAGAAAAAGACATGATTGCTAGTGTAAAAAAAGCATGGACAAAGTCCGGTAAGAAGGTCGGAGATATTAAGTCTATGAAGCTTTACATAAAACCAGAAGAATCAGCTGTATATTATGTCATTAACGGTACAGATACAGGATCCGTTGCATTTTAAGCCAGTGGAAAGGGAAAGAGCATCTCGGAGAGGGATGTTCTTTTAGGTTAAGGGTATGGTTATTGAAGGGAATACAAAAGAGCTGGAAGCAATGAGAGAATTTCATAAGGGGAATAGGAAAGAGGGGCTAAGGCTTCAGGAGGAGTTTGCAGCGGCATTTCGCGAGGAATATAAGGAGAAGGATCATTGTCCATGCAAAAAAGCGTGTCGGTATCATGGCAACTGCAGGGAGTGTGTGGCGATACATCGTGCACATCAGGAACATGTGCCAAATTGTATGAGGCCGCTTTTAAACAGGAAGATAAAGCAGCTGTCTGAATTGACGGAACATACGATTGCAAAGGAAATTGAGGCGCCTCATGAGATACTCAGAAAGGAATTTGAGGATGCACAGAAAGCTTTATGACAGATTCCCTTATATTGAGACGGATGATATTATTATCCGTAAAATGAAAGAAACGGATGCAGATTCTCTGCTTTCAGTCTGCAGTAACAGAAACGTTTTTAAATACATTCCAGATTTTCTTTATACAGATGACCGAGATATATTAAAAGCTGCCATACATAATCTGGGCGGACGGGATTTTTTAGAAAGACGCTGGATTATAGCAGGGATATGCCTGCCGGAAAATCCGGATAAGGTTATAGGGACAGCAGAAATGTTTGATTATAATGAAGCAGTCCACGCAGTAGAAATAGGCTATCGCCTGGGTGAAGAATTCTGGGGGCAGGGCATTGCCGTGAATGTAGTTCGTGGGATGACGGAATATTTATTTCAGGAAGCAGGGATAAACAGGATTCAGGCTACGGTGCTTCCTGGGAACATAAGGTCGAAAAAAGTTCTTTTGAAAGCAGGGTTTCAGAAGGAGGGACTTTTACGGCAGGTAAGCTGCTGGAAAGGAAAAGGAATTGTGGATTTGGAGATGTATTCCCTTCTTAAATCAGATAGGGTGAGATGAAAAAGCAGTCACATTAAAAGTACGATCTGCATAATCTATATGAAAGAGTAATTGCAGAGTATGGGTATTATATGTGTGAAAGAAGAGAAGAGGCGGCAGGAGCAGATAATCATATGCTGTCAGGCTCAAAAGGGCGGGAATATATAGTACCTGAACTTGAAGAGGCATATAGGGATGATAATCTGCGGGGGATGGGATACGAGCCGGAATGTTAGTATAGGTTTTCTGAACCGTCCAATGTAATTAGGAAAGAATCGGAACAGGTTTCCGGTTCTTTATTTTTTTCAGATATTTGTCTTGAAAAATACCATTATGGGGTATATAATATTTTTGTGTTAAACATAAAAAGGTATCTGTTGGAAACGATATTGTTAAAGATTCATTGAAATGACAGGAAAGGCGAATGAAAATGGTACAATATAATGTAACAGGAATGAGTTGTGCTGCCTGCAGCGCCAGGGTTGAAAAAGCCGTATCTAAAATACCAGGTGTTACAAGTGTATCAGTCAACCTTCTTACGGCTTCTATGGGCGTGGAGGGGACAGCAGAACCGTCTGCTATAATTAAAGCAGTGACAGACGCGGGGTATGGAGCATCAGAAAAAGGCAGTACAAGAGAGGACAGAGGCGGACGTCAGACAGGTATGGAGGAAAATATCCTCAGGGACACCGAGACACCGAGAATGAAGCGGCGCTTATTTTGGTCCGTTCTTTTCCTGCTTCCGCTCTGGTACTTCCATATGGGCCATATGCTTCTAGGATGGCCCATTCCAGGCTGGTTTGAAGGTAATCATCTGGCTATGGGGTTATTTCAGATGTTGTTTACTACTGTGATTATGGTGATTAACCAGAAGTTTTTTATAAGTGGCGTAAAGAGCCTTCTCCACGGGGCCCCGAACATGGATACGCTGGTCTCTCTGGGAGCGGCGGCAGCATACGGATATAGTACGGTAATTTTGTTTCTGATGACAGATGCTGCGGTAAAAGGAGACGTTCCCTTGGTCATGCAGTACATGGATGAATTTTATTTTGAATCTGCAGCCACCATTCTGACACTCATCACAGTAGGAAAGACTCTGGAGACATACTCTAAGGGGAGAACTACAGACGCCATCAAGGGCCTTATGAAACTGGCGCCGAAGACCGCGGTTCTTGTGAGAGACGGAAAAGAGGTGGAGGTGGAGATTGAACAGGTGGGTAAGGGAGATATTTTTGTTGTCCGTCCTGGAGAAAATATACCGGTAGATGGTATTATTTTGGAAGGAAACAGTGCAGTGAATGAGTCTGCCCTTACCGGTGAAAGTATTCCGGTTGACAAGAGTCCTGGTGATACAGTGTCGGCTGCAACAATTAACCAGTCCGGTTTTATTCGATGTGAGGCTTCCCGGGTGGGAGAAGATACGACTCTTTCTCAGATTATCCAAATGGTAAGCGATGCGTCTGCAACGAAGGCTCCCATAGCAAAGGTTGCGGATCGGGTATCTGGTGTTTTTGTTCCGGCAGTGATTACAATTGGAATTATTACTACGGTTATATGGCTGTTCGCCGGATATTCTGTGGGTTTTGCATTGGCGAGAGGAATCTCCGTTTTGGTTATCAGCTGCCCCTGTGCGCTGGGACTTGCAACGCCTGTGGCTATTATGGTAGGAAACGGTATGGGTGCAAAAAATGGGATTATGTTCAAAACAGCGGTATCCCTGGAGGAAACTGGAAGAATGGACGTGGTTGCCCTTGACAAGACAGGTACGATTACCAGCGGGGAGCCGAGGGTGACAGATATTCTTCCTGTAGGAGTCAGCATGGAGGAACTGCTGACCTTTGCATATGCATTGGAAAAAAAGAGTGAACATCCGCTGGCACAGGCTGTTCTTGTAAAGGGGAAGGAACAGGGGGTATGTGAGCAAGCAGATATCCAGGATTTCAGGGCCGTTCCGGGAAACGGTCTTTCCGGGACACTTGAAGGAAGTCCGCTGTTGGGCGGAAACCTGCATTATATCAGTCAATATGCAGAGGTTTCAGAAGAAATGAAAATGAAAGCGGATACGCTGGCTGAGGATGGTAAGACGCCATTATTTTTTGCAAAGGATGGAAAGCTTATCGGTATTATAGCAGTGGCTGATGTAATAAAAGAGGATAGCCCCCAGGCAGTCCGCCAATTACAGAAGATGGGTATTCGTGTTGTTATGCTGACAGGAGATAATGAAAGGACGGCAAAAGCCATCGGCCGTCAGGCGGGAGTAGACGAGGTGATTGCAGGCGTTCTTCCGGAAGGGAAGGAAAGCGTTATCCGTGAGCTTAAGAAAAAGGGAAGAGTCGCTATGGTTGGGGATGGAATTAATGATGCGCCGGCGCTTACCCGTGCAGATATGGGTATTGCCATTGGCGCAGGCACGGATATTGCCATTGATGCAGCGGATGTTGTTCTTATGAAAAGCCGTTTAAGCGATGTGCCTGCGGCAATTCGGTTAAGCCGCGCAACACTTCGGAATATTCATCAGAATCTGTTCTGGGCATTTTTCTACAATGTAGTCGGTATTCCTCTTGCGGCCGGTATGTGGATTCCTCTTACAGGCTGGGAGATGAACCCTATGTTCGGGGCGGCGGCCATGAGCCTTTCCAGTGTGTGCGTGGTATCGAATGCGCTTCGCTTGAATCTGTTTAAAGTACACGATACTGACAGGGATAAGCCGCTTAAGCGCCGGCCGGGAAAACGAAATGAGACAGCTCCGGAAGCCAGGGAAATAAAAGAAGCAGCCCCAAAGACACTGTATATTGAGGGAATGATGTGCGGGCACTGTGAGCGGACGGTGAAAAATGTGCTGGAAGCGCTGGAGGGCGTGGTCTCTGCAGAAGTAAGTCATGAGAAGGGAACAGCAGTTGTGGAAGTCCGTACAGACGTATCGGATGAAGCTCTTGCAGAGGCTGTAGAAGCCGAAGACTATAAAGTAACAAAAATTCAATAATTAAAAAATAAAGGAGGCAGTTTATTATGACCAGAACAATTGATATTGAAGGAATGGGATGCGGTATGTGTGTAAAAAAGGTGACGGCTGTGCTGGAGGCGCTTGAGGGTGTGGAAAGCGTACAGGTAAGTCTTGAAAACAACAATGCAATTGTAGCCGGCAGCGCTCCGGAGGAAGCGCTTAAGGCGGCGGTAGAATCAAAGGGATTCCGTGTCAAAGGGATTTCATAAGAATAATTTTCTTGTAAAAATAATAGACAATCAGCAGCGCTGCAGTAGCCGCCCAGGACATAGGATAGCTTACAAGCACTGCCCAAAGTTCATGGTTTTTCGGGACAAACAGCAGAATCCAGGGGAGGCGTACACAGCAGACGCCTCCCAGTGTTATCAGGGTAGGGATCAGTACGTCGCCGATTCCACGCAGCGCCCCGGAAAGTATTTCAATAAAGATGAAAACAATATAGCTGGGTGCAATATAAAGCAGCATGTAGACGCCTATGTTGACAACATTTATGTCCGTAGTAAAAATATGAAACAGCGGCTGGCAGAAAACCATCAGGAAAACCAGCAGCGATCCGCATACGCCAAAAGACATGCCGAGACAGACCCGGACACTTTTAAAGACCCGATCATACCGTTTTGCACCATAATTCTGGCCGGCAAAGGTAGTAATCGCAATTCCAAAAGCGCCGCATACTGTCCAGAAAACAGCATCCAGCTTACCGTAGGCGGCCCATGCCGCCGCAGTATCTGTGCCAAAGCCGTTTACCGAGGCCTGTATAATAATATTTGTGATTCCGTACATGCAGGATTGAAGTCCGCTTGGAAATCCGATGCGAAGCTCTGACTTTAGCATGGGAGGCGAGATGCGGATTGCGGCCAGCGATAACTGCAGCAGACCACAGCCTTTCATCAGTGCGGCGGTGACCAGAAGCGCGCTGACAGCCTGGGAGATAATGGTGGCAATTGCGACTCCGGCAATTCCCAGATGGAAAACAAGCACCATAATAATATCCAGTACAATATTTAATAAACAGCAGATGATCAGATAGTACAAGGGACGTTTGGAATCACCGATTGCCCGCATGATTCCTGATCCCATATTAAAGATGAGTACGGCGATCATTCCCAGGAAATAAATTCTGAGATATAAAATAGAGTCTGTCAGCACATCTGCCGGTGTTTTCATAATTGTTAAAAGCCAGGGAGTCAGAAACCATCCAAGTACAGCAATTACTATACTTGCGATAATGGAAAATGCATAGGCGGTGTGAAGACTCTCATGAAGGCTTCTCGAGTTTTTTGCTCCGTAATGCTGTGAAATAATTACAGTGGCTCCTGCGGAGAGTCCTGTAAAAAATCCAATAATGAGATTAGAAAGTACAGCGGCAGATCCGCCCACGCTTGCGAGAGCCTGTTTTCCCACAAACCGGCCCACAATGACGGCATCTACGGTATTGTAAAGCTGCTGAAATAATGTTCCGATTACGATCGGAAAGAAAAAGGATAAAAGCTGCCGCCAGATAACGCCTTCTGTAATCGGATTCTTGATTCTATTATCTTTTGTCATGACATACACACTCCTCTTGGTTCGAATATATCATATTAAGGCATAGGATTGCAATCTATTATTGAAATTGCGCAAGGAAACTTATTAAAGTTTAATTGCGTCTGGTATATTTATGTAGTATAATATTATATTAGGTATTTTACTAAAAAGAATATTTGTTATCTGGAAACCCGATTTGAGGGAGGAGAGCCAATGAGACAAGAGGAAGAATACTTTCAAGAATTTGAACGGAAGAAACGCTGGAAAGGCAGACTGAAAAAAATTTTCCTTTGGATATTTGTATTTTCTATTATGTTGTCTTTACATAGTATAAGATCTGCCGCTTCGCCGGAGGACGATAGTGCTGTTTTTGTGGCTTCATGGGGCTGGGACAGCGGTTATCTGGAATGGGACGAGTCTGCCGGTTTCTGGAGCTTGAGTCTTCCCGGGGCAAATAAAGAGAGCAAGGTAACATCCGAGGAGCTTTCCGGATTCCTTCCAAAAGAAATAAAAGCAAAGCTGTCTGACGGGACTGAGGTGACGCTTTCTGTTACATGGGACTACAGCGCCCTTCCGCCAGAAGGCGGGGCGGAGGGAAGCTATGCGCTGTCTGCGGCTCTGCCGGAAGGCTATACCCTTGGGGAGAACGCAGGAGAGCTTAAGGTACTTGTAGAAATGGGAGGGGAAGAAGTAAGTCCTCTGGCCGATCCAACCAAGAAATATCTCAGTGACTGGAAGTATGAATCCCGGGGCGGCTCTGAGATTATAGAAGATTCTAGTTTACAGTATTCCACTTTTCAGTATTCCATGAAGTACTATTTTCCAAAAACAACGGACAAAAATAAGTTGATTCAGAAAATGAAAGCCATTCTTCCCCAAAGAATATCTGGCAGCGGCTACAATACAAATAATCAACTGGTTTCTGCAGGAGTTATCCCTAAGAATGAACCGGCCGGCACAGGATTAATAGAGGGGTATGTGAAGATAGAATGGACAAATATAGACGAGGTAATTAACAAAGCAAATCTGAAAGAAGACGTTCTGTTTCTGACCTTTGAAGCCCAACCGGTTTCTAATCCGGGATGGCTGCTATGTGTGAACTCGAATAATAAGAATCTGTTAGATGGCGCTAACGATACATCCGAAATTTCAGGAGTTTTGAATTTGACGGTGGAGCTGCATGATTTAGATTTAAAAAGCCATACGGTTCCCAGCGTTAATCCTCCGAATACAACCGTAAACCTGTTTGACTACTGGGTGGACACAGATGGAGCGCTTGGAAGTGATATATTACCGAAAACAGATCATCATAAGAACGCGGCCGGGGAGGTAAGAGAGCGTACCGGAGTTGCAGACTGGAATAAGGGAATCAACAGCAATCATCTGCTGATCTTCGGCGATGGAGATATTCATGCAGGTTTTTGGAATAAAGGCGCCGGGTCATCTTCAAACTATGGGAAAAATGCCGCGGGTATGCCCGGTATTGTAAATGCTGTTCTTGAAGATGATGGGTATCCTTCCATTAATAAAGCTGAAATAAATAACCAGCTAAATAATTACACAGACATTACTGACTGGGAGCTTTGCGGCGATCATGACAGCAGTCTGCCAGATGAAACGGATAAGACAAGTATTAAACCAAAAAATGTGAGCGAAACGGTTATTAATAACTGGGACGGAGACTGTTCCTTAGATTATTTATTTGATCCTGAAAAGGGACATCCGAATAAACGAACATATAAAGATGCAACAGGTTTGTTTCAGCTTGACAGAAATGGGTATTATTACTATGATATGCGGCGGAATTTTTCTGAATATGACGAAAAAAGCGGGAAATTTATTCTTTATGATGCGCCCGCGGTAGAGCGTACTGATGCAAATTATGAAGCCGATGGCAGTGTGGGGACAACACGGAGCGTCGGAAACTTTTTACCCTTTAATAAAGGGGAACAGGTCTTTGATATGGTAGACGACAATGGTCTGCTCTCCAGTAATAAAAGTATCAGCAGCAATAATCTTACGACAACCGGAACATATGCAAACCATCATTTAGGCATGACGGTGGACATTGATTTCCGTCAGCCGCTGAACGGTGAGATTAACACCGGAACAGCCGATAATGTCCCCATGACATTTCAGTTTTCCGGTGACGATGATGTCTGGATTTTTATTGACGATGTTCTTGTTTTGGATTTGGGCGGAATTCACAGCGAGCTTTACGGAATTATTGATTTTGCAACCGGAAAGGTCTCAGTAGGGCAGAGCTGGAAAACAAATGGTTTTCCTTATCTGGCTGATGGAACTGTAGATTTAAGCAAGCTGACGGCCCCTGTAATAGAAACGACCCTGAAAGAGCAGTTTGTGAAGGCAGGGAAAGAAGGGACGGTTCAATGGAACGGCGCTAATGGTACGGAAGGCGATACATTTGCCAGCAATACCAGCCATACGCTTAAGATGTTTTATCTGGAGCGGGGGAATTATGATTCCAGTCTGGCCGTACGGTTTAATCTTCAGACATTCCTTTATCAGCAGGTAAAGAAGGTTGATCAGGAGGGAAACCCGGTGGAGGACGTAGAATTTGAGCTGTTTCCTGCGGAACTTACGTCTGAAAGCTCGCCGGACGCCCTCAAATGTCTTTATACTGAGGACGGTGTGGGTACAGGTTCTGAGTTTTATGTTAAACAGACAAAAGGAGCAAAAAGCTTTGTTACGCTTCAGACCGGAGAGGACGGGACGGCGCGTTTTCAGGACAAAGACGGGAATTATTTTAATTTCGCAGATCGAGGGGAGCAGTATTATATTTTGAAAGAGGCCAAGACGCCCAAAGGCTACCGTTCCTTACCTGTGGATATTGTATTATATTATGATCCGGATACCTCCATGCTGTCTGTGGCCAATCGTTGGACAACCGGCGCTTATGCCTGCTCCGTTGTTAGTATTTTCGGAGCAGGAGGAGGGCTGAATTATGGACAGTATAATGTGGGCACCGGAGAGATTGATCAGGATACAAGCCTTGCAGTCAGTGAGGACGCCCAGAAAGCCGGACTGGTGGTGGCGGTTCCCATGCTGAGGAAAGAGTCGGATCACAAATGGGAAGCTTTATATGGAAGTAATTTGAATGGATTCAGTGCGGCGGCGCCGGAAGTAGATAGTGATGAGAAGGAATGGCGAAGCGTAGTACTCCGTGCAGCTCTGGAGCAGGCAGCCGAGACCAGTGATCCGGATTGGTTTCTTTCCTGGGATCAGAGTAATTTACGTTTGTCCGGAATGCTGAATGAGCTGCCGGGACTTGCGAACCGTTACCGGTTCAACAATGGACTGGGCGATATGCGTATGGCATATGGAATGATTGAGGCAGAGGCTTTGGAACAGCTGGGAATCCGAGGAGAGAACGCAAAAGAGCGGTATGAGGCTCTGGGGGATTATGTGAGAAAGCATGATGTTTCAGATGTAATGACCTCGATTCTGAATGTACAGACTACAGGTACAGGAAGTAATGAGGGTTTCAGCTTTTTGTACGCCGGTCACTTTAGCCGGGATTTCCGTTCGCTTATATATATTCCTAACGAGCAGCGGGAGCTGTGGGTAATGAAAATAGATCAGGATGGAAAAGCGCGAAATGGCGCCCGTTTTGGATTGTATAGTAATGAGAAATGCAGCGGGAAACCGATTGCGGAGGGGATAACTGCCACAGTGGACGGTCAGGAAGGGACGCTGATCTTCTCACCTTCGAAAGATGCCAGTCCAGGACATGCCCGGATTACATGGGAGACCCAGAGGCGTACCTATTATTATCTCAAAGAAATTTCTGCCCCTGACGGATGTATGATTAATGAAACCATTGTTCCTGTTGTGGTAGGGACTTATTCGATTTATGCAGATGCAGGCACTAAGGGGGACGGAGTATCTGTAATGGCGGCGGTAGGAAGGCTGACTCAGACGATGCGTCAATACGCTATGGGGAATGATGTGGATATTACTCTCCGTGATATTACTGCTGTGGAGCAGCGGCAGCCTTCAGGGAATAAAGATGTACTTAATAATGACTGGAAGGATGCGGCGCTTCATGGAACCACAGACGTCTTTCGTTCCATGAATCTGCATTTCGGAAAAAATACTATGGTAGATTACGGTCTTCATGACGAGGACGGAGGAGCCATATATAAACCATGTTTTGTCTCAGATACAGGTTTTATACGGACAAGGGTAAAGCAGAACTATGAAGCTTTAACCACTTCCATGTATGAAGGGGCAATAAACGATGTAAATAAGGATAATTTAGGCGATACGGATCTTACGAATCTTTTCAGTCTATTAAATATCGTAGTAGTAACAGATGAAACAAAGCAGGATACCGATACAGGCAGGCTGGTGGTCAGCAAAATGCTGGATGGTCCCGATCTTTCTGAGCCGGATTATACGAAAAACTTTACATTTACGATCGAGCTGACAGATGAAAAGGGAGGTAAGCTTGACGGAGAGTATTATTTTTACGGTACGAATAAGGCGGGCTATGTTTCCAGCGGGATGAAGCTTCCGCTTCGTCATGATGAGAGTATTACGATTCTTGGACTGCCGGAGGGAACGAGGTATAAGGTTACAGAAACCCCGGAACAGGACTGGTATCCGCTTCCTAAGAGCGGAGTTGTGGACAAAGTGATTGACAAACAGAAGACATCTTTTGCATCCTTTTATAACAGTAAAGAGGCATGGCCGGATGTAGGACTGCTGATTCTCCATAAAACAGTTGCAGGGGGAGGAGACAGGACAAAAGAGTTTACGTTTGAACTGACCTTTACCGATGAGGATGGAAAGGCGCTGGAAGACGACTTTTCTTACAGCGGGGACAGGACAGGTACGGTTGCAAGCGGCGAGAGTGTGACACTGGGGCATGACGAAACTATTACGATTCTGGGTATTCCTGCGGGGACAGAGTATACAGTTACCGAAAAGGAGGCGGACCAGGACGGATATACAACTACTGTCCGCGAAGAAAGCGGTGTGGTTGAGGATGGAGAGGAGTATGCGGCGGCTTATACCAATTACAAGGAGCGTCCGACTCTGCCCGGAGATCATCCGGAATCCGGTTCGAAAGAGGCTTCAGACGAGAAACAGATCCGCAGTAATGTGCCGGATACCGGGGATTTTCTCAGACTGTGGGGACTTTTAAGCGTGCTGTTTCTGTCGGTTTATGCGGCGGCAGTTTACGCCTGGAGAAGATACAGACAATAAATTTCAATGTAAAGGAAAAAATATTCTATGTTTTCTTTCTTTTTCATCAGATATACTGACTATATCAATAAAAGGCACGGTATATCGTGTGAAGAAAGGGAGAAAAAGAATATGAAGAAAAAATTTGTTGCTTTAACAATGGCATCGCTGCTGTGCTTTTCACTTGCAGCGTGCAGCTCTAATGATTCCTCATCTGATGATGCGGGTTCATCTGCAGGAACAGACAGCGCAGAGGAAGGGGCTTCATCTGATGTGGCAAATAAGGACAAGCCGTTAGTATGGTTTAACCGTCAGCCGTCTAACAGCTCTACGGGAGAGCTTGACATGACGGCGTTAAGCTTCAATGATGACACTTATTATGTGGGATTTGACGCAAATCAGGGCGCTGAGCTTCAAGGTACTATGATTAAGGAGTACATTGAAGAAAATATTGACGAAATTGACCGTAACGGCGACGGAGTAATCGGCTATGTTCTTGCTATCGGCGATATTGGACATAATGATTCTATCGCACGTACAAGAGGTGTCAGAAAAGCGTTAGGTACAGGCGTCGAGAAAGACGGCGAGATCAACAGCGAGCCGATTGGAACAAATACAGATGGTTCGGCATCTGCAGTACAGGACGGAAGTATTGAAGTTAATGGAAAGAAATATGTAGTTCGTGAGCTTGCATCTCAGGAAATGAAGAATTCCGCAGGAGCTACATGGGATGCGGCGACAGCAGGAAATGCAATCGGCACATGGTCTTCATCCTTTGGAAAAGAGATTGATATCATCGCTTCCAATAATGACGGAATGGGAATGTCTATGTTTAACGCATGGTCAAAGGATAATAAAGTACCTACCTTCGGATATGATGCGAACAGTGATGCAGTAGCAGCAATCGCAGAGGGATACGGCGGAACAATCAGCCAGCATGCAGATGTTCAGGCTTATCTGACACTTCGCGTTCTGCGTAATGCTCTGGACGGCGCTGATGTTGACACCGGTATCGGTACAGCAGACGACGCGGGCAATGTATTAAGTGACGACGTATATGTATATAATGCAGACGAGCGCTCTTATTATGCATTGAATGTTGCTGTAACAGCAGATAACTATCAGGATTTTACAGATTCTACAAAGATTTATGAGCCTGTATCAGCACAGCTTGATGAGGGGACTCATGCTTCAAAGAAAGTATGGCTTAATATTTACAATGCTTCAGATAATTTCTTAAGCTCAACATATCAGCCGCTGCTTCAGAATTATGACGACCTTCTGAATCTTGATATTGATTATATTGGCGGTGATGGACAGACAGAATCTAATATTACAAACCGTCTTGGAAATCCGGCACAGTATGATGCGTTTGCTATTAACATGGTTAAGACAGACAACGCAGCTTCCTATACTGCATTGCTCAGCCAATAGGCTTTAAAATATTTCCTATCGGAAAGGAGTATCAGGGAGAAGGAATTCTCCCTGATAATTTTTAGAAGCAGAAAATATCAATAATTTACAGATACAGGAGTAAAAAATATGGCAGATAAGAAAGATAATATCGTCTTATCGATACGCGGCATGAGCAAGTCCTTTGGCCGAAACAGAGTTTTGGATCACATTAACCTGGATGTAAAACGTGGAACGGTTATGGGGCTCATGGGGGAAAACGGCGCTGGTAAGTCTACGATGATGAAGTGCCTGTTTGGTACGTATCAGAAGGATGAAGGGAACATTTTCCTTGGCGACAGGGAAGTCAGCTTTTCCGGACCAAAGGATGCCCTTGAAAATGGTATTGCTATGGTTCATCAGGAGTTAAATCAATGCCTGGACAGAAACGTAATTGATAATCTGTTCTTGGGACGTTATCCGCGCAACTCCATGGGTGTTATTGATGAAGGCAGAATGAAAAAAGAGGCTTCAGAGCTTTTTAGAAAATTAGGTATGACCGTAAATCTTACACAGCCTATGCGGAATATGTCTGTATCACAGAGACAGATGTGCGAGATTGCGAAAGCCATTTCCTATAATTCAGAGGTAATCGTTCTCGATGAGCCTACGTCTTCTCTGACAGTGCAGGAGGTCGATAAGCTGTTTGAGATGATGAGGATGTTAAAAGAACAGGGAATCGCTCTGATTTATATTTCTCATAAGATGGACGAAATTTTTGAAATCTGTGACGAAATATCTGTGCTCAGAGACGGAAATCTGGTTATGACGAAAAATGCAGAGGATACGGACATGAATGAGTTGATTGCAGCCATGGTTGGCCGTTCTCTGGAAAACAGATTTCCTCCGGTTGATAATGTGCCAAAGGATACGATTTTGTCTGTGCAGCATTTGTCAACAAAGTTTGAACCCCACCTCCAGGATATCTCATTTGAGGTGAAGGAGGGGGAAATCTTTGGATTGTATGGTCTGGTTGGCGCAGGACGGACAGAGCTTCTGGAGACAATCTTCGGCGTGCGTACCAGGGCAGCCGGACATGTTTATTTTAATGGCCGGCTGATGAATTTTAACAATGCCAGAGAAGCGATGGAGCATGGCTTCGCAATGATTACAGAGGAGAGGAAGGCCAATGGGCTTTTTCTTAAAGGAGACCTTACTTTTAATACGACAATAGCGAATTTGGAACAGTATAAATCTGGAATTGCGCTTTCAGATTCAAAGATGGTGAAAGCTACTGCCAATGAAATAAAAGTAATGCATACAAAATGCATGGGGCCGGACGACATGATTTCAAGTCTTTCCGGCGGAAATCAGCAAAAGGTTATCTTTGGAAAATGGCTTGAGCGCAAGCCGCAGATATTTATGATGGACGAGCCGACAAGAGGAATTGACGTCGGTGCAAAATATGAGATTTACGAGTTGATTATTAACATGGCGAAACAGGGAAAGACAGTTATTGTTGTTTCCTCTGAAATGCCGGAAATCTTAGGAATCACAAACCGTATCGGCGTAATGTCAAACGGGCGCCTTTCCGGCATTGTAAATACCAAGGAAACAGATCAGGAAGAGCTTCTAAGGCTCAGTGCAAAATATCTATAATGAGGGAGATGAAAAATATGGCGAATGGAAACAGTAAGATTCTTACGGCGGAACAGGAGATGAAGCTGCGCCAGCCGATTGAGGATTATGTAAGCAAAATTCAGGCAGAAATTGACGGTCTCAGAGCAGACGGGACAGATAAGGTTCTCTCTCTTCAAAATCAGATTGACGGAGCAAAAAGAGATCGCGCCCTTACAAAAGAGAATAGGGAAACGAGGATTGCAAAGGCAAGAACAGAGCTTGAAAAGGCACAGAAAGTTGAAGAAAAGAACAAAAACGAGGTATCAAAGCTGATTGCAGACGCAGAGGCTTATCTGAAAGCACACTATGATCAGGAATATTATCAGCCGGTAAAAGAAAGCTGTGAACTGCAGAAAACAGAAGCAAAAGAAAAATATCAGAAGAAGCTTTCGGAACTTTCCAAGGAGCATCAGGGAATACTTTCAGGTCTTTCGGATCACCGGGAGATCAAGGAAGAAAATTATGTTTATAAAAACCGTCAGTTTGACGCAAAGATGGAATTTGAGAAGGAACTTCAGGAGATAAAGGATCGCCGTCACGGGGCTTATACATATAAATATCATCTCATTGATCTTCTGCGTATGTCAAAGTTTACTTTTGCAGAAACAAGGGCCCAGCAATGGGAGAATTATAAATATACATTCAACCGGAGAGCATTTCTTCTGCAGAACGGTCTGTATATTGCGATCATCCTGATTTTTATTGCACTATGCATTATAACGCCGATAATAAAAAATGCGCCTCTGCTTACTTATAACAATGTTTTAAATATTCTTCAGCAGGCGTCTCCGCGTATGTTTCTTGCCCTTGGTGTTGCGGGATTGATTCTCCTTACCGGCACGGACCTTTCCATAGGCCGTATGGTAGGTATGGGTATGACGACCGCAACGATTATCATGCATCAGGGAATTAATACAGGAGCTGTCTTTGGACATATATTCGATTTTACAAAAATGTCCATCGGTATGAGAGTATTCCTGGCATTGGCAGTATGTGTGATTCTGTGTACCCTGTTTACAACAATTGCAGGATTTTTTACAGCCAGATTTAAGATGCACCCTTTCATTTCCACAATGGCAAATATGCTGGTAATATTCGGTCTTGTTACCTATGCTACAAAGGGTGTGTCATTTGGAGCTATTGAGCCTGCAATTCCGGGTATGATTATTCCGAAGATTAACGGTTTTCCGACGATTATCCTCTGGGCGGCAGCGGCAATTGCGATTGTATGGTTTATCTGGAATAAAACAACCTTTGGTAAAAATCTGTATGCAGTGGGCGGTAATCCGGAAGCAGCGGCGGTTTCAGGTATTTCTGTATTTGGAGTGACGGTAGGCGCATTCATTCTGGCAGGTATTCTCTATGGTTTTGGATCCTGGCTTGAGTGTGCAAGAATGGTAGGTTCCGGTTCAGCAGCATATGGACAGGGCTGGGAGATGGATGCTATTGCCGCCTGCGTAGTTGGAGGCGTATCCTTTACCGGCGGTATCGGTAAGATTTCGGGCGTGGTAGTCGGTGTATTTATTTTCACGGCTCTGACCTATTCTTTGACGATACTGGGAATTGATACGAACCTTCAGTTTGTATTTTCAGGAATCATTATTCTGGTAGCAGTAACACTTGATTGTTTGAAATACGTTCAAAAAAAATAAGAAATTATTTAGAAAGAGTCAGATATTATTCTGGCTCTTTTGTTTATGTGCGTCTTTTCATTTGACCGGGGATTTGGTATAATAGCAGTATGGAGAAAGAGAGATATGGATAGATATACAGTACTTTTGGTAGATGATGAAGAAGACGTGATACAGGTTATCATGAAAAAGCTAAATTGGGAGGAGCTTGGTTTTTCCGTGGCAGGATATGCCTGTAACGGAGTGAAGGCTCTTGAACTGGTGGAAGAATATCAGCCGGATGTTGTTGTAACCGATATCAAAATGCCTTATATGGATGGTATGGAGTTGTCTCATCGCATCAAGGCGGAGTTTCCTCTGACAAAAATTTTGATTTTTACAGGATTTGACGAATTTGAATATGCCAGAGAGGCGGTTCATCTGGAAGTGGAAGAGTATATTCTGAAGCCTGTAAATTCTATGGAGCTGACGAAGGTTTTCCGGCAGCTGAAGTGTAAGCTTGATCAGGAAATCAGTGAAAAACAGAATGTAGAGATACTTAGAAAATATTATATGGAGTCTTTGCCGCTTCGTCAGGCAAATTTTTATTCTATGTTAATGGAAGGAAGAATCTGTGAGAATGAAATCCCAAGATATCTTTCCGAGTGTCAGCTGTCCTTTCAGGGTCCGTTTTTTTGCTGTCTTGTTGTCCACACATCTATGAATCAGCTGCCAAAGGATATGGATCCGCTGCTTTTATCCGCGTCCATTCAGAAGCAGGCGGAGGAACGTCTGGGAGAAAGGTGGAGTGCCAAGGTTTTTCCATATCTTGGAAACACGGTTCTGCTGACACAGCTCAAAAATGAAAATGAGATAACCGAATTAACAGATGAATGTGACAGATTTTGTAAATATATCCGCCATATTATCGGCGCAGTTGTCACTGTAGGAATTGGGAAGGTATGTGCTGGGATTCCAGAGCTGTCCCAGTCCTATGCAGGCGCCAGGGAAGCAGTGTCATACCGGGTAATTTATGGCTCATCCAGAGCTATTAATATGAAGGAGATTGTTCCTCAGGAGACGGGAAACGCTGTGTTTACGAATGATGCGGAATTATCCGGTCTGTTTAAAATGATTCGCCTGGGTTCTCAGGAGGATATAATAAACGCAGTAGAAAAATATCTGCATCATGCTTCTCTTCACGAACGTTCCTTACAGCAGTATCATATAGATATTATGGAGCTGGCAAGCGCATTATATCGTTTTTCTGTAAAGAACGAGATTGTGGTGGAGGAATTTCCCGGCGATATGAGAAAGCTTTATGGAAGTCTTTTGGATATGGATTCCGAAGTATTAAAAAAATGGCTCATTGATTTAAGCTTTTCTTTCCGCAGGGAGCTTGATAATGCAAGAAACCGGTCTACAAAGTCCTTTGTGTCAAGGGCACAGGAATATGTTTACAATAATTATGGGGACGAAGGTCTTTCACTGGACGGGGTTTGCCACATGCTGGGAGTATCTAATTCCTATTTTTCTACTGCCTTTAAGAAAAAAACAGGAAGTTCTTTTATTGGTTATCTGACTGATTACCGAATGGATCAGGCGTCGCGTCTCCTGATTGAAACGAATGAGAAAAGCTATATCATTGCGCAGAAGGTCGGCTATACAGATCCGAATTATTTCAGTTATGTATTTAAAAGACGGTTTGGCGTATCTCCTAACAGATACAGAACAGAACATACAGAAAGTGAAGCTTAAAGGTGAAACAGAAATATTTGATACAGAAATGTCTGGAATACTGGAGGAAAATAAAGCCAAGAGGGATACAGCCGATGCTTATGCTTGTATTTTCTGCCATATCTGTTTCCAGCATGTTGATTCTTGGCGTTGTAATGTATTTCCGATTTTCTGATACATCCAGAGAAGAAATTGTGCAGAGCACACAAAAGCTTATGGAGCAGACCGGAGAAAATATGGAGGATTATCTGGTGAGCATGCGTCAGATTTCGGATGCGGCTTATTATAATGTGATAAAGGAGAGCGATTTTTCCAGTCAGGATAACGATATTCAGCATGGAATGAGCCTTTTGTACGAAGCGAATAAGGACAAGCTGCGCAGTATCGCCATATATAATAATTATGGCAGTCTGATGGGTGCGGAACCAGTTGCGTCTCAGAAAGAGGATCCGAATGTTACAAAGCAGGATTGGTATATACAGGCAATGGCCGAGATGGAGAATATGCATTTTTCCACCCCCCATATACAGAATTTGTTTGATGACGACACATTTCGTTATTACTGGGTGATTTCTCTGAGCCGTGTTGTGGAGCTTACCAACCAAGGAGTTCCGCAGCAGGGAGTTTTGCTGGTAGATATGGATTATTCAAGTATTTCCAGGATAATGACACAGATTAATGCGCAGAATAACGGTCAGTATTATTATCTTTGCGACAGTAATGGAGAGATCATCTACCATACCCAGCAGATGCAGATCAGTAAAGGATTATTAAGTGAGAACAGTGTAAAAGCAGCGGCATATAAGGATGGAATTTACGATGAGATTTTTGAAGGGGAGCACCGCAAGGTTATTGTCAATACTATCAGTTATACAGGATGGAAGCTGGTGGGAGTGATTCCCTATTCAGTATTTACCAGAGGTATGTTCAATGTCCGGTATTTTATTGTGATGCTGATACTTCTGATGGCAATGATGCTTGCTGTGGTAAGCAGAGTAGTTTCAGCCAGAATTTCCAGCCCTATTTTAAAGCTGAATGATTCAGTTCTGGAATACGAGGCGGGTGAGCAGCCGGAGATTTACATTGGAGGCTCTATGGAAATACGGCATCTGGGTGATTCTATTCAAAGATCTTATGAGCAGATTGATACTTTGATGCATAAGATTGTCCTGGAACAAACAGAAAGAAGAAAGAGTGAGCTGGATGCGCTGCAAAGCCAGATAAATCCTCACTTTTTATACAATGCGCTGGATTCTCTCACATGGATGGTGGAAGGAGAGAAAAACGATGAAGCGGTATTTATGATCTCTCAGCTGGCTAAGCTTTTTAGAATCAGTCTCTCAAAAGGACGTACCGTGATCAGTGTAAGAGATGAGCTTCTGCATGCACAGAGTTATATGAATATACAGAAGATACGCTATAAGAACTCTTTCACTTTTACAATGGAGATGGAGCCGGAGGTACAGGACTGCTGTACGGTAAAGCTAATTTTACAGCCAATTCTTGAAAATGCTATTAATTATGGCGTCAATGGAATGGAGGATTGTGGAGAAATAAGATTAAGAGGAAAAAAGGAAGAGGGGAGGATCATTCTTTCGGTTACAGATAACGGAATGGGAATGTCTGAAGAGGAAGTACAGTTTTTACTGACAGACAGTAAGCGGTTACCCAGTCATGGTTCAGGAGTTGGTCTTGTAAATGTCAATAACCGTATTAAGATACTTTTTGGAAAGGAATACGGTCTCATTGTGGAAAGTGAGCCGGATGAAGGAACAACAGTTTCTGTATGTATTCCCGAAGTTCCTTATACAGAGGAGAACAGGAAAATTCTTGAGGCGGGTCATCCCTTTGGCGGAGAAGAGGATTTTACAGGAAAAACAGCAGTACAGAAAAATATAGGAAAAGATAAAGATGAAAAACAGTAAAAAGGTGTTTATTCTGACAGAGGCATTCTTAGCCGGACTGGTTATGATTGTGGCTTTTGCCATGTTTCAGGAGAAAATTGGAGAGGAGCGCGGCAAGATTTCCGTGATCATCCGAAATTCCGATGATAATCAGTGGGCTGCCTTCAAATATGGATTGAGAATGGCGGCACAGGATTATCAGATGGAAATATTCGTTGTCAGTACGGGGGGAACGCTTTCTGCGGAAGAGGAAAAAGAGGCAATTGAACATGAAATTGATAATGGGGCGGATGCAGTAATCCTACAGCCTGTTTCAGGGGCAGATACGGAAGATATGTTAAAAAGATTAAGGAACAGAGTTCCGATTGTGCTTGTGGAATCATTGACAGAGAGAGGGGAGCAGATATCAGGACTTCCGGCTGTAAAACCGGATAACCTGGCTATGGGAAATGCGCTGGCTGAAGAGCTTTTGAAGGATTATAACGGTAAGATGAGAGGAAAGACGCTGGGACTTATTTCAGGAGATGAAGGAGTTGCAGCTGAACGGAGAAAAGGTTTTCATACTGCTCTGGAGGGCGAGGGAGCCAGAGTCCTCTGGACAATTTCCGGTTTATCTGCGGAGGATGGAGAGAGCACGTTGGAAATGCAGGAAAAAGTGGATTTTGTGATTGCCCTGGATGATGACAGTCTGACGGCAGCAGGAAAAGCGGCTTCCGCCAATGATCTTCACGGAGCGCTGGTATATGGTATCGGAAACTCAACAGAAGCCGCTTATTATCTTGACACAGGCTTTGCCAGATGTCTTGTGGTGCCAGATGAATTTGATGTGGGATATCAGAGTGTTAAAGAAGTGACGGAATGTCTTGGCCGCTTCTTAAGGGAGCCAGAGGAGCAGATGGTTTCTTTTACTGTTTTACGGAGAGATACATTGTTTTTAAAAGAAAATCAGGAGATTCTTTTTACAATGAGCCAATAGAAATACCGATGGAAATTGAGGGGGTATAATTATGGGAGTAAAGAGAAGGGCGGCAGTGGGAGTCATTTTCTGCATTTGCCTGCAGTTTTTATATGCCTGCGGGGAAAAACAGTCTGAGGGAACAGACAAAATATGTGTAGGAGTAGCATATTATAATCAAAGTGATACATTTCTCAATCAGCTGATAGATTGTCTGAAGGAGTATATTCATAATTATGAAGAGGAAGGCTATGAGACAACAATGCAGATCCGGGATGCGGCCGGGTCCCAGAGGAAACAGAACGATCAGGTAAAGGAACTGATTAATGCAGGCTGTAACGTACTTTGTGTGAATCTGGTAGACAGATCAGATCCGTCGGAAATTATCGATCTTGCAAGGGATAACGATATACCGATTATTTTTTTCAATAGAGAACCTGTTGCAGAGGATATGATGCAGTGGGACAGGCTTTATTATGTTGGGGCACTTGCGGAACAGTCCGGCGTTATGCAGGGGGAGATGGCAGTTGAGCTGATACAGTCATTGCCGCAAATCGATCGCAATCGGGACGGGAAAATCCAATATGTAGTTCTGGAAGGAGAGGCCGGTCATCAGGACGCAATTATCCGTACAGAAAATGTAGTTGATACTTTGAAAAACAATGGGATTGAGATTGAAAAGCTAAGCTATGGGATTGCAAACTGGAACCGTGCCCAGGCAGAAAATCGGATGCTGCAGATGATAAGCCAGCATCAGAATAAGATAGAGCTTGTTCTGGCCAATAACGATGATATGGCTCTGGGGGCAATTGACGCTTATAAAAAGCTGAATTATACAGAGGCCGTGCTGCCGGTATTTTTGGGAATTGACGGGACAGACGAAGGTCTGGAAGCAGTCCGGGAACTAGAACTTGCCGGAACGGTATATAATGATAAGGAAGGCCAGGCCAGGGCAATGGCAAAGCTTGCTGTGGCGGTTGTATCTGGAGAGGGGATCGAAAAAATTGAATTTGAAAACGACAGATATATTTATCTTCCCTATTTTAAGGTAACCAAAAGTATGGCGGACGCTATGAGGAAAGAGAAATGATACATATAGAGATACCGGAGTATAAGACGTTAGAGCTGGAATATCTTGTACTGGATTACAATGGAACGATTGCGTTGGACGGTGAGATTGCTGACAGTGTAAAGGAACGGCTTTATAAGTTATCCGAAATGCTGGAAATATATGTGCTGACCGCCGACACCTATGGTACGGCAGAAAAGTCCTGCCGGAAACTGCCGGTGGAGATTTATACATTTCCAAAGGATGGGGCTTTAAAGGAAAAACAAAAAGCAGTGGAGAGGCTGGGGGCAGGAAAATGTATTGCAATCGGAAATGGACGCAATGACCAGCTGATGTGCAGGGTAAGTGCTCTTTCTATTGCCGTGCTTGAGCAGGAGGGTATGTGGGGCAGACTTCTAAGGGAGACAGACATATGTACCAGGAGCATTGAAGACGCGCTGGATCTTTTGGTTTATCCTAAAAGGCTGATTGCGGCGCTTAGAGGATGAGGAGACACAGAAGATGAATATTATAGCGAGGAGTTCACAGTATTGCTAATAGAAACTGTAATGAGGTATTAGAAATATTTTATAATTCGGACGTTCACTTTAGGAATAGAAAGACGTGGGAATAATTAGATATCCTTATTGGCTGAGCTAAGGGTATCTTTTTTATGCTCATTTTTCATCCTGTTTTGTATGGAATAAAAAAGTGCATATAAAGACGTATTAAAAGACATAAATAAGACGTGAAATATGTCAATATGTGACAAAAAATAAAAATATATTGACAATAAAATACAATAAACATATAATATAAAAAATAATATTATTATATATTTCCTGATAGTAAAATAAAAACGTCTTTAAATATCCTAAAATAAAACGAGGTGTCTTTAAATAAACTATCAGAAGGTGCGCACAAAAGAACTATAAAGGAAAATGTAAGGAGGAAGCGGGAATGAGTTTTTGGAATCCATTGACTTGTATTACAGGCTGTCTTGTTGTATATTCAATTGGAGAGTTTTTATCTAAGAAAACAAAAGGAGCAATTTCATCATTATTGTTTGCGTGTATTTTATTTATTGCGGGATTTTGGAGCGGGGTTCTGCCTAAGGATGTGACTACACAGTCAGGGCTGGTGGCAGTCATGTCCAACTTTGGGGCGGCCTTCATGATAACAAATATCGGTACGCTGATTAATCTGGAGGATATGATCCGGGAATGGAAAACCGTGGTGATTTCAATTTTTTCAATCATTGCTATCGCTTTGATTTGTTTCACAATAGGTTCGCTTTTATTCGGAAGAGAATATGCTTTGATTGCAGCGCCGCCGGTTGCAGGCTCTACAGTTGCAGGCATTATTGTGACAGGTATGGCAGAGGCGGCCGACCGACCGGAACTGGCAGCATTTGCGGTATTGATTCTTTCCCTTCAGAAATTTTTTGGTATTCCGATATCAACGTTCTGTATTCGAAAGGATTTAAGGAATAAGCAGAAGAGCGGATACTTTAAACAGGAAACAGAGAATAAAAAAGAGCTTAAGCTGCCAAGTATGAGAGTGTTTAAAGAAACCCCGAAACATTTAAGAACAAATACGATTTATATCTGTAAGGTTGCGCTGGTAGCATGTCTTGCTGATTTTGTTGGAAAGGCAACGATGATTCCAGGTTCAGACCCGGTAAATTATATTCTGAATCCGAATATTGCATATCTGCTGTTTGGTTTGATTTTTGCTAGAATTGGATTTTTGGAGAAGGACATTTTTGGGAAAGCAAATTCTTCTGGAATTATAACCTTTGGCCTTTTACTTATGCTTCCGGGAAGTCTGGCTTCTCTTACACCGTCTGGGCTGGCCAAAATGATTGTTCCGGTAGTGGGAATACTTGTACTTTGTTCTATCGGTATTATTGCTGTATGCGGAATCGTAGGAAAGTTTCTTGGTTATTCTCCCTACGCATCAGCGGCAATCGGCGTAACTTGCATGTTGGCTTATCCTGCAACGCAGATTATTACAACAGAAGGTGTGGATTCTCTCGAATGGGAGGGGGACGAAAGACAGAAGGCTATGGATTACATGCTGCCTAAAATGATTATAGGCGGATTTGTAACAGTAACAGTGGTTTCAGTCGCATTTGCAAGTATTATTGGTCCAATGATTTTCTAAGAGCAGGAGGAAAAAGAAAATGGTAGGAAAAATAGCCATAGAAGAAATTGAGCGTAAGCGGGAGGCTATTGACGAATTAAGCAGATTTATCTGGAACAATCCCGAAGCAGGATTTAAGGAGTACAAAGCTCATGAAAAGGTGGCGGCGTTTATGGAAGCGGAAGGCTTCCAGGTTGAAAGAGGTGTGGGAGGCGTACCGACAGCAATCAAAGCAGTTTACGGAAGCGGTCATCCGGTAATAGGGTTTATGGGTGAGTTTGATGCACTGCCCGGCTTAAGCCAGCGGGTGTCTGTAGATAAGGAGGAAATAGAGGGACAGCCTTATGGACATGGATGTGGACATAATCTGCTCTGCGCAGCCCATGTGGGAGGAGTTTTAGGGCTGAAGGAGGAGATGAAGAGGAGAAGTCTTCAGGGAACAATTGTTTTTTATGCCTGTCCGGGGGAAGAGCTTCTGACAGGAAAACCTTTGATGGCAAAGGGAGGAGCATTTGAAGGCCTGGATGTGGCAGTTAATTTTCACCCTAATAAAATTAATGAAGCTACCACAGGAGTATCTACGGCTGTTAATTCTGCCAGATTTAAATTTACCGGAAAAGCGTCTCATGCGGCAAATGCACCGGAAAACGGGAGGAGTGCCCTGGACGGTGTTGAGCTTATGAATGTGGGGGCAAATTATCTTAGAGAGCATGTACCGTCTGATGTGAGGATTCATTATACCATTACAAATGGCGGAATTGTACCTAACATTGTACCGGATAAGGCTGAGGTTTGGTATTACATAAGGGCGTTTTCAAGAGAAGTAGTAGAAGATGTGTATGAGCGTCTCATACGGGTGGCAAAGGGAGCAGCCATGATGACGGACACACAGGTCGATGTGGAGTTTCAGGGGGGCTGCTATAATACCCAGAACAATAAAATACTTGCAAATGTAGTTGCAGAGGCCATGAATGAAATACCCCAGGAGCCGTGGACAAAAGAGGAGCTTGCATTTGCCGCAGCGCTGGATGAGAAGACGGCTGAATCTGCAAGAGCAACAGTGAAAAAATACGGGTTGGAGGCAGACACGCATTTATATTCAGGACCAGGAAAGGTGACATGCTTTAACAGCTACGGTTCTACTGATATTGGGGATGTTATGCATCTTGTGCCTACCGCATATTTTTTCACGGCATGTACGAATATGGGGGCGCCTGCCCATAGCTGGCAGTTTGCATCCTGTGCCGGCAGCAGTATCGGAGAAAAGGGTATGATATTTGCGGCAAAGACGATGGCAGTTTATGGAGCAAAGCTGATAGAAAACCCGGAATTGATTGCTTTGGCAAAGGCCGAGTTTGACAGGCAGATGGAAGGAAGAGTCTACAAAAATCCTGTGCCGGACGGGATGAGTGTGCCAAAGTAAAAATAGAAAAAGATCAGAGCGTTTCCGCATCTGATCTTTTTTTGAGCTTAAAGGAGCAGTATTTTATAAATCTTTTCCGGCCTTCCTCGGGTAAAAGAATGCTGCTTGCTCAATTCTTCGGCAACGCCGGAGGATAATAGTTTTTTCAGCAGCCGGTTGGCGCTGCGGGGAGTAATATTCAGTGCAGATGACAGAGCCTGGGAGGTAATATGGTCGGCATCTAATAGGTTTAATGCGTCTGTAAGCTTTTCTATATAAGATGGAGACAGGCCTGTCTTTTGGGAGAGAAACAAAATGTCCTTGTCAGAAAGTTCCTTTGGTGAAACATTTCCGTCAAAATTAGTGGGGACAGCAGAGGTACTGCCGGACAGCTGCTGGTTCAAGGCAGTAATTGCATTCTGATTCTGAAGCATAGTTTTTAAGTGTATTTCCTGTAAAAGGAGGGAAACAGATTCCTTAAGGATTTCATGGTTTGGATAGACAAAGTAAGTTTTTACGCCGGCTTTTAATAAATCAGGCATAATATTGCTGAAACGTGTTACGGAATAGGAGATTTTCCCTTCATACCAGAGCCGGATATGCTTGTGTTTGATTTTTTCTTCCATTGCACATAGCTGTTCCAGTGAATATAAAGAAGTATTTTTATAAACTTGATAGATGAGATTGTCAAAACGTCCCTGTCCTAAAATATGATGAAGGGGCACATCTGTGCGGATCCATTCTAACAAATCAAAATATCCTTTTTTGAGGTAAAAGTCCTCTTCTTTATACTGAACTTGAAAAAAGGTTTCATAGTAGCATAAGGCATTACTTCCAAAGGAGACAAGAGGACGGGGGAGGGCGGGAACACGTTTAAGTATCGCAGCGCGGGGCACGGGACCGCTTACGAGAAAACCGTCATATGAAGAAATAAGCTCAAGATAGAGCTCTCCGACATGTGAAAAGTTTTTATAAATAAAATAAGAAAATTCGCAATCATAGTTTTGTGAACGGAAATAGGACTCTACATAGTCTTTTAAAAATTCTGTAAGTATTACTGCTATTTTCATTTTGAAGACTCTCCGGTATTATTAATCATTTATTTTTAATATACCTCATAGATACATTATTTTCAATCATTATAAAGAAATTGTTTGTATCTTGAAAATAAGGAAAATGTAGGCTAGAATAAATTAAAGTCTGAACAGAACAGAAAGGATGATACAGGGTGAAATTAAAGGTAGCGCTGCTTCAGATGCTTCCGGGAAAGGGGCTCTCAGAGCAGTATAATATAGGAGAAAGTGCCTTAAGGAAGGCAAAGGAGGCAGGAGCAGATCTAGCGTTGTTTCCTGAAATGTGGAGCAGCGGCTATGAGATTCCGGAGGACGGAGAGGTTCTGGGGAGAGTGTCTGTCTCGGCAGACGGCTACTATCTGAAAAAATTTGGCTGGCTTGCAAAGGAACTTGATATGGCGGTTGGAATTACATTTCTTGAGAAGTATTCTTCAGGACCCAGAAACTCCATTACCTTGTATGATAGGCACGGAGAGCGGAAGCTACTTTATGCCAAGGTACATACCTGTGATTTCGGGGATGAGAGGATGCTGACTGCAGGAGAGGATTTCTACGTGACGGAGCTTGATACAGCATCCGGTATGGTAACGGTGGGCTGTATGATCTGCTTTGACAGAGAATTTCCGGAAAGTGCGCGGATTCTGATGCTGAAGGGTGCGGAGATCGTACTGGTGCCTAATGCCTGCCCGATGGAAATCAACAGGCTTTCACAGCTTAGAGGCCGTGCGTATGAAAATATGATGGCAATTGTAACCTGTAATTATCCGGAAGGACATCCGGATTGTAATGGTCATTCCAGCGTATTTGACGGGGTTGCCTATCTTCCGGATAAGCCGGAATCAAGAGATACATGTATATTAGAGGCAGGCAGTAAGCCGGGGATTTACCTGGCTGAAATTGATATGGATATGCTTCGGGAATATAGAAAGCGTGAAGTTCATGGAAATGCTTACAGACGCCCGGAGAAGTACGCAATGCTGGTTTCCAG
>CAOJQZ010000007.1 GCA_948441955.1 uncultured Lachnospiraceae bacterium
GAATTAAGCGACCATAAATCTGTCGTCTGCTCTATTTCATAATATTGATGTAATCCTTCTTTAACTCCTGCAATTTTAGGAAAGTCTTTATCCACGTCTAAATTATCTGATGCGCCAGTACTGATTTTGCCGTCAACAGACATTAGCATAAATAATGTCGTAATAGGTCTGTCCATTTTATCCCTCCAGCTTCTGATTTATTTCTCGTTCTCATTATAACACTTATCCGATGCTATCACAATTGTCCAAATGTCTGTTGATAGGCTTTCAGATAATTCTACTTAACTGCCTCAAATGCAGCCTCCAGGGCGGCAATTAAATCTTCTGCATTTTCAATTCCTATAGAAAGGCGTATTGTATTCGGTTTGATGCCCTGTTCTGACAGTTCTTCCTCCGTACACTGGCTGTGGGTAGTTGTGGCCGGATGAATCACCAGTGATTTCACATCTGCTACGTTTGCCAACAGTGAAAAAATGGCAAGATTGTCAATAAAGGTCTGCGCTGTCCTTGCATCGCCTTTAATCTCAAAGGTAAAAATCGTGCCTCCCCCATTGGGAAGATATTTTTTATACAATTCATGGCTTGGCTCGCTTTCAAGAGATGGATGGTGCACTGCGTCCACCTGAGGATGGTTTGCAAGGTATTCTGCAATCTTCAGCGTGTTACTCACATGCCGTTCCACACGGAGTGATAATGTCTCCAGTCCCTGCAGGAAAAGAAATGCGTGGAATGGAGAAAGTGTTGCACCCGTATCACGCAGGAGCACCGCACGTATATAGGTCACGAACGCCGCTGCCCCTGCTGCATCTGCAAAGGATACTCCATGATAACTCGGGTTTGCCTCTGAAATCCACGGATACTTTCCTGATGTCTTCCAATTAAAATTACCGCTGTCAACAATCACGCCGCCGATAGCAGTTCCGTGTCCTCCGATAAATTTCGTTGCAGAATGGACGACAATATCAGCGCCATATTCAATCGGACGGATCAGATAAGGAGTTGCAAATGTGGAATCCACAACCAGCGGTATGCCGTGCTTATGTGCAAGCTCTGCAATCCCCTCCAAATCAATCAGGTTGGAGTTCGGGTTTCCTAATGTCTCTACAAAAATCGCTTTTGTATTGTCTTTAATGGCCGCCTCAAAGGATCCTTCCTTCTCCGGATCCACAAACGTTGTTGTAATGTTGTTCATAAGCGGCAGTGTATGTGCTAGAAGATTGTATGTTCCTCCATAAATTGTCTTTGCTGCCACAATATGTTCTCCAGACTTTGCCAGTGTCTGAAATGTATAGCTGATTGCCGCTGCGCCGGATGCCACAGCAAGTGCAGCCACCCCGCCTTCTAATGATGCAATGCGTTGTTCAAAGATATCCTCCGTTGGATTCGTCAGCCTTCCGTAGATATTGCCGGCGTCCCGAAGTCCAAAGCGGTCGGCCGCATGCTGTGAATTGTGGAACACATAAGAAGTTGTCGCATAAATCGGTACTGCCCTTGCATCCGTAACCGGATCAGCCTTCTCCTGGCCAATATGTAACTGCCTTGTTTCAAAACCCCAGTTCTTAGAATCCTTTATATTTGCCATTTTTTTATTCCTCCTTTGCTGATTTCTGAAAACATACTAACATGGGAGACTTTATTTGTCTAATATGCAAAAAAAATATCTGGTTATAAATTGAATTTATAACCAGAATGGAAGTAATGTGTGATATAATCTATTTGCGCATGTAATTCCAGCATAAATGAGGAAACAAATATGACATTAATTCAATTACATTATCTTATAACTATATCAGAAACTAATTCGCTGAATAAAGCGGCAGAGCAATTATATGTATCGCAGCCCTCCCTTTCCAGTTCCATGAAAGAGCTCGAAAAGGAACTGGGTATAACTTTATTCTATAGAAGCGGCAGAGGAGTTACTTTGACAAATGACGGATTAGAATTTTTACTCTATGCAAAGCAGCTCTATGGTCAATATGAGACGATTTTGGAAAAGTACAGAAGTGCCGAGAACCACAAAAAGAAATTCGGAGTATCTACGCAGCATTATTCATTTGCTGTCAAAGCATTTGTAGATATGGCAAAAGAATTTGATATGTCCAGATATGAATTTACAATCAGGGAAACTAAAACTGCAGAAGTGATCCATGATGTCAGTACAATGAAGAGTGAAATCGGAATACTTTATTTATGTGATTTTAACCGTAAAGCTATGGAAAAACTTTTAAGATCAGCAAACTTAGAATTTCATCTCCTCATAAAGTGTCAGGCGTATGTTTATATTTGGAAAAATCATCCGCTGGCAGGGGAAAAATCGATTCATTTTGAGCAATTGGAGAGATACCCTTGTTTAGCCTTTGAGCAGGGAGATAACAGTTCCTTTTATTTTGCAGAAGAAATTCTTTCAACAAACGAATACCCGCAGATAATTAAAGCAAACGACCGGGCAACCATGCTGAATTTGATGGTAGGATTGAACGGATATACACTTTGCTCTGGAATTATCTGCGAAGAGCTGAATGGCAGTGACTATATTGCGGTTCCCTATCAGGAGGATGAAAAAAATCCCAACAGCACTATGGAAATAGGCTATATAGTACGGAAGAATACAATACTAAGCAAACTTGCAGGAGTATATCTTGATAAGTTAAAATGCTGTCTGCCGGCAGTATGCTCTCCGTAGCCGCGTTCATCTAATCTGCCGGTTCATACAGGGTCTTAAATGCCTTCCGGTCTTTTATTGCCAAAAGAATACAGAGCAGTAAGAAAAATCCTCCGATTGCAATAACCGCAGTCCAGGCGGCAGAGGATGACACAGTCTGGTATATGAATCCCGCCAAAAATTGATAACCGCTGGCAATAGCCGTCCGGATAACAACGGCCAGTCCGTGTATCCTCCCTCTGTGACTGGCCGGCATCCTGTTTGCCAGATAAGGGCCTTCCGCAAGAACAATAAATATCTCTCCCCAGGTCAGAATAACCATGGCCAAATAGTAAAACGGTATCTGCCCCTGAAAAAGCCGGAAAATTGTAAAGCCCGTTAAAAGAAGGGCCTGTCCCAATATCGTTTTTCCCGTCTCTGTAATTTTCTGAAACATTTTTGTGAGCACCGGAGTAAATATAACGACCACAATACAGTTTACACTGGAAATAGAGCCGAAAATAACTGCACCGCTGCCCCCATGTACCCTTGCCAAATCTAATGGCATCATATAATTATATATCTGATAGCCTGCATAGTAACCACTAACAGCCAGAATATAAAGAAGGATAATTTTATTTTTCTTAATCACCGTCCATAATCCTTCACCTCTGCGTTCTGTCTGATACTTTGCGTTTTGTACGGTATCTTTCACAGGCGTAATATCCTTCACCAGAAAGAAAATCAAAAGCGATGAGCTTCCTATGGAAGCCGCACTGATCAGAAATGCCAGCCACAGATAGTTCTGAAACAAAAATCCTGCAAGCATCGGCGACAGGACAAATCCCAAATTTCCGCCAAGATACTGGAGCGAATATGCCCTCTCCCTGTCCTTAAGAAAAGATATATCAGCAATGATTGCAGAATAAGAGGGCTGTTCCATATTCTGGCAGGCAGATGCAATAAACATCAACACGATTGAAATAGCTGACAATGGAATTGAAGCGCAAATGATATAGCATGTTACAGAAACCATATCCAAATATATAATATTCATTTTTTTGTCAAAGCTGTCGGCGATTCTTCCGCCAATCAAATTGACCGGCATAGACAAAGCCCCAACCACCGCTATAATCCACGCAATATGATCTGCGCGCATTCCCATTTTCTGATTCAGAATCATCGTAAGCATAGGCCAGACCAAGGACCCCATGGCAGTAACCATCCGCCCAAAGCAAAGTACATAATTCTCTTTTCGTAAACCCTTATACTGCGATAGTATATTCATCTCTCTTATCCGCAATCTCTAATCCCTATAATTTCTTCCACACCTCTGCTACGTCAAAGTCCGTCTCAATTTCCTGCACAATCCGTTCGCTGCCTACATTAAACACTTTGTAGTCCTGTCTGTCCATCATTACAAAACCTGCGAACAATAAAAACGCCAGAAAAAGCCGGACTCCGAAAGTCCCTGCCGGAGTACTCTCTCCGCTGTCATTTCCATACAATCCGTTATATACAGACCCATATCTTGGATGCACCGCAGGAGGTTCCCTTCTGTCACTGTATAACCTTCTCGTTTGTTCCAGCAATTCTTTCCTTCTTTTTTCAGAAGCATTCATATCCACTCACCTCAATAGAAAATATGCCTCTGGCCAAAGATATATGCCGGTTACACGGAAACTTCTATCTGTCAGCCATCTCCTGAATGATATCCTTCCATTCTATTCCTTTCTCCACCATAAGCACCATTGCATGGTACAGAAAGTCAGCCATCTCATATTTTATCTCCTCCGGATTGGGATTCTTTGCCGCAATGACAATTTCTGTCGCCTCTTCTCCCACTTTTTTCAGAATCTTATCAATTCCCTTGTCAAAGAGATAATTTGTATAGGAACCCTCCTTGGGATTCCTCTTTCGGCTTACAATTGTCTCATATACCGTCTCAAAAATCTGAAGCGGATTTTTTACATCTTCGTCTCCTCCGGCTACATGCTGATAAAAACAGGTGGGATTTCCGGTATGACACGCCGCGCCAATCTGGTCAACCTTCGCAAGAAGCGTGTCAAAATCACAGTCTATTGTCAATGACTTTACATATTGAAAGTGGCCGCTTGTCTCGCCCTTAATCCAGAGAGACTGCCGGCTCCGGCTGAAATAAGTCATCCTCCCGCTTTTTATCGTCTGGTAAAAAGCCTCCTCATTCATGTAGGCAAGCATTAATACCTCTGACGTCTTATAATGCTGTACAATAACCGGAATAAGACCCTGCTCATTTGTTTTAAACTGGGAAAAATCGATCATGCTCTCAAAGGCGGCCATCATGATATCCGCATCGGCACAACGTTCCTTAAATGCATAAAAATTCATATCCGGCCGGCTTATATATTTCCCTGAAAGTCCGCGTACTCCCGGGCATTTCAACATTTTCGTCAGTTCATCCTCCACCATTGTATCTGTCACGATTATACAGGGAAGTTCTGTAATATTCATTACAGAGCTCATGTCCGTCCTATGCATAAATACAAGCTCGCCGGCATATTTACGGATTATATGCTGATGCTTAAAGAGGGCATCAAAATCATTTAAGGATACCGCTATTTTTTCTGTTCCAAACCGCTTTACTGCTTCTTCCAGCATCTTTTCACTATCCGGCTTTGAAAAATTAATAAGGGCCCGTTTCGCTCCCGCATACAGAATTTTCTTCACATCCTCCAGACGCCTGATATTTCCTCCTGCCAGCATAGGTATACGGATTACCCGGTTGATCCTTCTCATCAGGTCAATCGCTTCCTCATGTTCTTCGTCCGAATTGGAAAGATCAAAAATAAGAAGCTCATCCGCCCCGTTATCACTATAATTTTTTGCCAGTTCCAATACATTCTCGCACAATACTTCCTCATCGTGAAACCATTTTACTGCTTTTTCTCCTGCGATGAATATGCAGGGAATACATCTTTTATAACTCATCGTTTTTCAACTCCTCTTTAAAGGCTCCCTTTTGTTGTCCATGCCTCCTGAATCCGCGGCTCCCGCATGGATGCCATATCAAGAGCCTTCCCAAAGCTCTTGAAAAGCGCCTCTGCCATATGATGATTATTTCCGGCATCCAAAATCTTAAGATGAAGATTCATCCCCGCATTATAAGACACCGCATAGAAAAATTCCCGTATAAGCTCCGTATCCATTTCTCCAAGCCTGTCCGCCGTAAATGGGGCCTCATAATTAAAATACGGTCTTCCTGACAAATCCACCGCACATAATGCAAGGGTTTCATCCATTGGCAGAATCATCTGTCCATAGCGCTTGATTCCCGCTTTATTACCAATACTTTTAAGAATTGCCTGTCCAAGCACGATTCCGGTATCCTCCGCCGTATGGTGTCCGTCCACGTAAAGGTCGCCCTCAGCTCTGACAGTAAGATCAAACAGTCCATGTCTTGCCATTCCGTCAAGCATATGGTCAAAAAAGCCAATGCCTGTATGTATCTGCGTCCTGCCTGTTCCGTCCAGATTCAGTGAGACGGAAATCTTTGTTTCCCTTGTAGTTCTTTCACAGACTGCCGTCCGGTCCATTCTTCATTCCTCCTTTTTATCTTCCTTTTCTTCAAAACGTACTCTAATGGAATTTGCATGGGCGGTCAGACGCTCTGCCGACGCAAATTTCTCAATATCCTCATGAACCGCCCGAAGCGCTTCTTTGGAATAAGCAATGATACTTGACTTCTTTATAAAATCATCCACAGAAAGAGGCGAGAAAAATTTTGCGGTTCCATTGGTAGGCAGCACATGATTGGGCCCTGCAAAATAATCCCCCAGAGGTTCGCTTGCATATTCTCCGATAAAAACAGCTCCCGCATTCCGGACTTTCATCATTACCTCATAAGGATTCTTGGTCTGTATCTCCAGATGCTCAGAGGCAATTTCATTTGCAGTCTGAATCGCTTCCTCCATATCCTTTGCAACAAGAATATATCCATAATTGTCCAAAGATTTTCTGATAATCTCCCTACGTGATAACTCTGCCGTAAGCCGCTCAACCTCTTTTGCAGTCTTTTCAGCCAGTTCTTCGCTGGTAGTCACAAGAATCGCTGATGCAAGCTCATCATGTTCTGCCTGAGAAAGCAGATCCGCTGCAACATACCTTGGATTTGCCGTTTCATCTGCGATTACAAGAATTTCACTGGGACCTGCAATGGCGTCAATGCTGACATGTCCGTAAACTGCCTTTTTTGCCAGCGCCACATAAATATTCCCCGGTCCTACAATCTTATCCACCTTAGGTATGCATTCCGTTCCGTAAGCAAGAGCGCCAATCGCCTGAGCACCCCCCGCTTTGTAGATTACATCTACGCCGGCCTCACGGGCCGCCACAAGAGTTGTGGGAGTCACCTTTCCGTCCTTTCCCGGCGGGGTCACCATAATAATCTCTTCCACACCGGCCACCCTGGCCGGAACAACATTCATTAGCACGGAAGAGGGATAAGCAGCTTTGCCTCCCGGCACATAAACTCCGACGCGGAAAAGAGCCGTCACCTTCTGACCCAGCATTGTCCCGTCCGGCTTACTGTCAAACCAGCTGTACTGACGCTGCTTCTCATGATAACCCCTGATATTCCTAAGGGCCTTCCGAATAATTTCCACAAGTTCCTCATCTACAAGCCCGTATGCTTCCTCAATTTCCTCATCTGTCACACGGATATTGCTTCTGTCAATTTCAGCGCCGTCAAATTTTCGGGTATATGCAAACAATGCTTCATCTCCACGCTTCTTTACAGCCAAAAGAATCTCCCTCACATCTCCCTCATATTCCTCATATTGATTGGGATTCCTTCTAAGTAAATTCTCCAGAATATTTTTTCGGCTGTTCTCCTTAAGTTTTTCTATTCTCATGTCTGCCTCCTCCATTCTCCGGCATCTATACCTGCCCTTTTAGTTTCATGATAAGATTCTTAATCCGGTCGCTTTCCATCCGCATCGTCACCGGATTTACAATCATTCTTGCTGAGAGCGGACACACCTCTTCCAACACCTCAAGCCCGTTTTCACGCAGGGTTGATCCGGTTTCAACAATATCCACTATTACCTCGGAAAGTCCAACAATCGGCGCAAGCTCAATGGAACCGTTAAGCTTAATAATTTCTACTGTCTGGTGCTTTGTATTATAAAAATAATCCTTGGCAATTTTCGGATACTTTGTCGCAACCCGGATCAGCTCATGATGCTTAAGAAGGGGTGCGGAAGCTCTGTAACCACACACACACATCCGGCATTTCCCAAATCCCAGATCAAGAACCTCATGGACTTTCCTTCCCTCCTCCAGGATGGTATCCTTACCGGCCACACCAATATCCGCTGCCCCGTACTCTACATAAGTAGGAACATCCGGCCCCTTTGCAAGGAAAAAACGGAGCTTAAGCTCCTCATTGGTAAAAATAAGCTTTCTTGAAGACTTGTCCTTCATTTCCTCGCAGGTAATTCCAATCTTTTCAAAAAGCGCAAGTGCCTCGTTGGCAAGACGCCCCTTCCCCAGGGCAAATGTCAGATACCTCATATCAATCTCCTGTCTTTTCGGATGCTTTCCGGATTTCCTTCTGGTCCCCAGTAACCAGATTAATCATCAGGATACCTCCGTTCTTTTTTATATAAATAAGGGCGCCGGCATAGTATTCCTTCCCATATTGAACGTATTCCTCCAGAAGCCTTTCCTTTTCTTTTTTCATAAGCTCCGTATTTTTTGCCTTACTCCTGAAATCCTTTGCAAGAGCTATAGCGTCCTTTGTCATTCCTTCGTCATATAAGATAATATTATTTTTCCTTGTATATACAATTCTAATGCGCTGACGGATCATGGCGTTCATCAATTCGTCAATTACAATAGCAAATCCTATGGAAGGCGACTTCTTGCCGAATTTTTCAAGCAGCCTGTCATACCTCCCTCCCTTTACAACTGCATCTCCGGTGCCGTACGTATATCCGCGGAAAATAATTCCCGTATAATAGCCGTAGGTCCCTGTCATGCCAAGGTCAAAGGTGATATATTTTTCCACACCATACATTTTCAAAATATTAAAAATCCGTTCCAGACGTTTAATTGCCATAACTCCGGCAGAATTGGGGGCAGTATTTTTCGCTTTAGACAGCACCTCCACCCCTCCTACAAGCTCGCCCAGCGAAGCAAAGGCTTCTCTTGAGCTCCGCTTCACCATAATACTGTCCAAATATTCCTCTACGCCATAAAAATTCCGGTTATTGATTAATTCCACTATCCGCTCCCTTGCGTCCTCGTCGAGGGCTGCATCCTCAATAAGGCTGTGGAAAAATCCAAGATTTCCTACATTCAGCTGGAATTCCTTAAGTCCTACCGCCTGCATAGATTCTATCACAAGAGCCAGCATCTCTGCATCTGCCTCTACAGAATCATCCCCAATAAGCTCCGCTCCAAGCTGTGTAGCCTCTCGAAGCCTTCCCTGATAACTGGAATGATTGACAAAAGTATTTCCTGTATAGCAGAGGCGTATGGGAAGCTTCTCCTCCCCAAATAAAGTAGCGGCCGCTCTTGCTACAGACGGGGTAATGTCCGGCCGGAGAGCAAGTGTGTTTCCTTCCTTGTCAAAAAACTTATAAAGCTCCTTTGACGGAATTGTTCCAATCTCCTTTCTGAATACATCAAAATACTCAAAGGTTGGAGTCTGTATATCATGATAACCAAATAAATGAAGCGTTTTTTTCAGGCGGCTCTCCAACGTTAGTTTTTTTCCACATTCTACATTATATATGTCTCTTACTCCCTCTGGAGTGTGCAGCAGTTTTTCCATACTTCCTCCTGTCACCTGTTTACTTTAACATGCTACTATATTAAAACTTCTTGCATTATACGCATTTCATCCTGGTTTGTCAAGCACTTCCGGATTCCCGGAGCAAAAGATCCAAATCCATTGCATTCAAATAAGGAACCTGATATCCTTTTTCCATCTCCATAAAAAATCTTGGATCCAGCTCTTCATAGCGGATGCTTTTCCG
The DNA here is from genome assembly GCA_948441955.1 of uncultured Lachnospiraceae bacterium. GTDB lineage: Bacteria > Bacillota > Clostridia > Lachnospirales > Lachnospiraceae > CAPEBR01. Next base: position 9,664 of record CAOJQZ010000007.1, read on the forward strand.
CCCGCCCTCCTCCATTCTTTTCCAGAATCTAAAAAGCTCCGGAAAACGCATATAGTAAAATGTATTCCTTTCCGAATAATAAATAAGAAGAAAGGCTATCCCCTCCTGTCTTTCAAAAGCCTGCATAAAACCCACCTGATGTTCATGGACATTCTGAAGGGGAAATGTATCGGCCACACATTCCTTTGCGTCAAAGCATACCGGAATTCCCTGTACTGCTCCTATATAGTCTACCGTGCTGCGCTTTTCAAAGTATGCAAGCGTAATCTGACGGTGCTCTTTATCCATTTTTACCGGTGTAATGGGCGTTGGTATCTTCTGGATAAGCGCCAGTCCCCGATCCTGATAATATGCATTGGTCCGGTTAACCATTTCTTCTAATGTTGAACCTCTAAGGCCTCTTGAATTCCACGTTGCCATTCTGTCTCCTTAATCACTCTGTAAAATCCCGACGGAACCTTTGCAAAAAACCTCTGCCCGGAAAGCTGCGGCAGGCTTTCCGCCATGTCCGGCAAAATAAGCTCATATGCATGTAAAAGCTGGGAATCTATCTGCCACTTTTTTTTATAAATGTCATTCCATTTTCGGTCTCCGTATTTATAGTCTCCAAGAAGCGGGTGTCCCAGACTGGCAAGCTGGGCCCGAATCTGATGTGTGCGGCCTGTAATCAGGTGCACCTTAAGAAGGGTAAGCTCTGCATTGCCTGATACAGGAAAATATTCTGTTTCAATCGGGAGAAACTCCTGATCCTCCCCGGGAGAAAACTTCTTACAGATCTCAACGTGATTTGTTTTCTCATCTTTTTTAAGATACCCTTTCACCTTGACCCTTTCCGTAATACATCCTTTTACAATACACAGATAGTTTTTCACAAGCGTTCTCTTCCTGAACAGCTCCGACATTACCTGAAGTCCGGCAAGACTTTTCCCCGCAACGATCAAGCCGCTTGTACCTCTGTCCAGCCGGTTGCAGACCCCGGGCCTGAAGGTCTGCAGGTCCTCCTGTGTAAGAAATCCGTTTTCCAGAAGATATCCCGTTACAGCCTCCACCACGGAAACATCTTCCCTTTTTGCCTTCTGAGACAGCATTCCTGCCGGTTTATTCAGCACAAGAATATCCCCATCCTCATAAATGATTTCCGGCATCTCAGGCAAAGTATAATTTTCTTTCTTTATCACAGCTCCTCTGAATTTTAGAAGTGTTTCCTCCGAGAGGAAAAATTTCACATAATCTCCAGCTTTCAGCTTTTCGCTTCCGGAGGCCTTCCGCCCATTCAGTACAATATTTTTTTTTCGAAGCATTTTATACAGAAAACTTCCCGGCGCCTCTGACAGATACTTTTTCAAATATTTATCAAAACGCTGTCCGGCTTCATTTTCCCTTATTATAATCTCTTTCATAATTCTACATTGATAAGGTAAATATAACCTTCTTTATATTCTCTTCCAGCTTCCTTTCCTTCTGTTCTACCGCAATGATATTATTCATTCCTTCTGCTCTCGCCAAAAATGCCCGATAGTCCCGGAATATCTTTACTGTCATCTTTTCATATCCGTTTTTTTCCAGCGTTTCTTTCATATAACCGGCCCATTCCCCTTCGTCGATTCGGCCGCTCAGTGCATAACCGCATATGGTATGACCGCAAAACAGCATGACAGGAACGGGCATTACCTTTTCCCTGCTGGTTATAAGAAGGTCATAGGCCTTTGGCGTAAGGGGAGCTTTTTTTTCGATCTCCTTATAAATCTCTGCAGGAACACCCCTATGAGGAGCCATTGTAATAAATTCTACCAGCATTTTGGAGGCCGGAAGACATCCTACTACCGCAATCACCGTAAAAAGATTCAGTCTGGAGCCTGTCTGCATATATCCAAGAATCAGGAGTGCAGCCACAACTCCAAACTCCACCAGCGCCCCAATCAAAAATTTCATTTTCCGTATCCGGAGATACCCGGGCTTTCCTTTTTGTATTCTCATCATACTGCTTAATCGTCTCCCTGTTCATTTATCTTTCCCATAATCCGGGTGAGAAGACTGTCCGGAAGAATTTTTGAAAGCAGCCTTGCTATTTTCATCTTTCCGCCGTAAACCGACATCTCTTTTCCTTCGGCGGCATCCAAAAGGGCTTGTCTCACAACCGCCTCGGGAGGTACCCGGAGGGATTTTTTCATACTCCCTGCTTCTCCCCCTGCATGTGCAAAAAACGCAGTATCTACCGGTCCGGGGCAGACCGCAGTCACGAATATTCCCTTCTCCTTAAGTTCAACTGCAATCCCTCTTGAAAAACTGTACACATAGGACTTGGAGGCCGCATATACTGCAAATCCCGGCTGCGGTGCAAACGCTGCCGCAGATGCAAGCTGAAGAATCCGGCTCCCTCTGGACATATATGGAAGGCAGAGACAGGTAAGCCTTGTCAGTGCGCGGATATTTACATCTACCATATCAAGCTGCTCTTTTGTATCCAGAGACATGCACCTCCCTATTTTTCCAAGTCCGGCGGTATTTACCAGCATGCGGATGTCTGGTATAAGACGTTCCAGTTCACACTTCATGTGCATATAGATATCGTCTCTTTCCAGATCACCGTCAAATATACGAACCGGCAGGGACAGCTCTTCTTTCAGCTTTTCCAGACGCTCTATCCTTCTCGCCGCCACCCATATTTCATCCAGACTCCTGTATAGCCGTGGAATCTGTCTTGCAAATTCTCTTCCTAACCCTGAGGATGCACCTGTTACAATTGCAATCTTCATATTGGCCGCCTCCTATTTCTTTTTTTTATGTATGTTTCGGATTGTTCTTCGTCCTTTTTCTTTTCCGGCCTTTAATTCCATTTGCTTTGAGGCATTCTTTTCCTTACCGGGACGTATCAGACAGTGCTTTCCAAAACCTACGAGATCCATCCGGCCTCTTTTTTTCAGGGCTTCATATACCAAATCATAATTTTTTGGATCCCGGTATTGTATCAGCGCACGCTGCATCGCCTTTTCATGCGGACTTTTCGGAACATATACCGGGGACATATCCCGTGGATCCACGCCGGTATAGTACATACAGGTGGATAAAGTAGACGGTGTAGGATAGAAATCCTGCACCTGCTCCGGCATATATCCTAAATCCCGGACATATTCTGCAAGGGCAATCGCCTCTTTAAGCGACGAGCCGGGATGGGAGGACATCAGATACGGAACAAGGTACTGCTTTTTGTGCATATCCCTGTTTATTTTCTCAAACCGTTCCTTAAAGGCCTGATACACCTGATTTTCAGGCTTTCCCATCCTCCTGAGCACCTTGTCTGACACATGCTCCGGAGCTACTTTAAGCTGCCCGCTTACATGGTGCCCGCACAATTCCTTTAGAAAGGTATCCTCAGAATCTGCCAGGACATAGTCAAACCGAATTCCGGAACGGATAAATACCTTCTTTATCCCTGGAAGACTCCGGAGCTTTCTGAGAAGACACACATAATCCTTATGGTCTGCCTTTAAATTCCCGCACGGTTTTGGAAACAGGCACTGTCTGTTCTTACAGGCGCCGCGCTTCATCTGCAATTCACAGGCAGGATGACGGAAATCAGCCGTGGGTCCCCCCACATCATGGATATAACCTTTAAAATCTTTATCATGGGTCATCTTTTTGGCTTCGGCAAGTAAAGACTCATGACTTCTTGCCTGCACAATCCTTCCCTGATGAAAGGTAAGTGCGCAAAAGGAACAATTTCCAAAACAGCCTCTGCTGCTGATCAAACTAAAACGAACCTCACTGACTGCCGGAACCCCTCCTGCCGGAAGATACGACGGATGAAAGGTCCGCATATACGGGTAGCCGTAAACCTCGTCCATCTCCTCCTGTGAAAGCGGCTTCTGAGGCGGATTCTGCACTACATACAGATGCTCCCCGTAAGGCTCGGCAAGACATTTTCCCGAAAAAGCGTCTGTATTACAGTATTGTATATAAAAACTTTTTGCATAATTCAGCTTATCCTTATTTAACTCTTCATAGGAAGGCAGCGCTACTGCATCATACAGCTGTTCAAGACTTTTTGTACGAAATACCGTCCCTGCTATAAAAGTAATGTCCCTAATATCGATTCCGCTGTCCAATGCCTCAGCAAGCTCAATGATGGAACGTTCTCCCATTCCATAAGAAATGATATCTGCTCCGGAGTCTAACAACACCGAACGCCTCAGTCTGTCAGACCAGTAATCATAATGGGCAAGCCTTCTTAAGCTGGCCTCAATTCCCCCCAATATAATGGGGGTTTTTTTATAGACTCTCCGAATCAGATTTCCGTATACACACACCGCATAGTCCGGTCTCTTCCCTGTCATTCCTCCCGGTGTAAATGCATCTGTACGCCTTCGCTTTTTCGACACGGAATAATGATTTACCATGGAGTCCATATTTCCGGCAGATACTAAAAATGCAAGTCTGGGCTCTCCAAACTCCATAATGCTTTTCTCGTCTTTCCAGTCTGGCTGTGCAAGGATTCCGACGCTATATCCGTGTGCCTCTAAAACCCGTGTAATGACTGCCGGACCAAAAGAAGGGTGATCTACATAGGCATCCCCTGACACATAGACAAAATCCATCTGCTTTATGCCGCTCTCTTCCATATCCTGCCTGCATATCGGTAAGAATCCTTCTGCCATCATAGCACCTCGTAAGCTTCCCTTTTTATATCATCATAATCCTGTATATAGTAATCTGCAAGTTTTCGTTTTTTATCGCGCAAAGAAGCGGAAAAATCATCCTCTACCGCACACACGCGCATCCCGGCTCTCTTACCTGCCATAATTCCGGCCGGCACATCCTCGAATACAAGGCAGCGGGACGGTTCCACATTCAGTTCACAGGCTGTCTGAAGATATACGTCCGGCGCAGGTTTGCCGGCCCCGGCCTCCCCGGATGTCTTCACCACGTCAAAGAGCTGTGTAATTCCAAGCGCCCGGAGGGTGTCTTCTGCCAGCTTACGGGAATTACTTGTTGCAATTCCGGTCTTCCTTCCGCCTTTTCTCACCGTCTCAATAAATTCTTTTACTCCCTTTTTAAGGGGAACCTCATGTATATATTTATCATGCGCCATCTCATGCCATTCATCCATAATCTCCTCAACAGAAACCGGAAGTCCTGGAAACACCTTGCGATAATACATTGCAACCTCAAGATAACTCATTCCCTCCATATCCTCATAAAAATTTTCCGGCTCTGTCAGATGATATTTCTCCAGATAGTCTTTATCTACCGCGGTCCATATCCACATGGAATCTACCAGCGTTCCGTCCATATCAAATATCACTGCATCTATGTCTCTAAGCATTTCTGTCATAATCTTTTCAGCTCCTCCTCTGTAAGATGCCGATACTGCCCGGGAAGAAGTGTTTCATCAAGAATCAGGCCTCCCATGCGTTCTCTTTTAAGAAAAACAACCGTTTTGCCCACACTCTGAAACATCCGTTTTACCTGATGATATTTCCCTTCCTGAATGGTAAGGCGCACCTCCGATATCTCTCCTCTTGTAATGAGCGTAAGCTCTGCCGGCAGCGTCCATTCTTCCCTCTCCTCTGTTCCGATATTAACACCGGATTTAAAATGACAAATATCCTCCTCCGTTACAATACCCCTTACCTTTACATAGTAAACCTTGTCCACATGTTTTTTAGGTGAAAGGAGCCTGTGGGCGAGGGCTCCGTCATTTGTAATAAGAAGGAGCCCTTCTGTATCCTTGTCAAGACGCCCCACCGGAAACAAATCTTTTCTTCGCTTGCTTTCTATCAGTTCAACAACTGTCCGGTCGCGGCCATCTTCCGTTGCAGACACGACTCCTGCCGGTTTATACAGCATATAATACTCATACGCTGCATACTCTAGGGCTTCCCCGTCAAAGGCTACACGTGTGCTCCCGGCATCCACCTTGGTCTCCGCTTTTTTAACTACAAAGCCGTCTATACGCACCCGGCCCTGGCGGATATATTTTTTTACTTCCTGTCTTGTTCCGATTCCCATATCGGCAAGATATTTATCCAATCGAATCATGCAAGCCTCCAGCCGGGAAGATATTTGTTTTTAAGCGTTCCGCCGTCAAGCTTTCCCCAGCCCAGCGGAAATCCATCTACACATACCAGAAACCATCCCTTCTCCTTTGCAGAGATTTGGTCCGACACATCCAGCGTTTCCCCTTTCAGATAACGCATCACACGCTCGTCTCTGGCAGACAGGTTAATGTTCTTCCGGTATTCCTCCTTTTTCAATGACATGGCAAACGCCTGACTTGGCTCAAATCTTTTTTTCTTAAGTTCCCCCATTAGAAGCCCTGTCCGCAGAAAACGAATTCCCCGCATATCCGGAAGGCCTTCCGGCATATAATAGATTCGTTCTCCATATAGCCTCATGCGCTCTGTGTCATATTCCTTTTCCACATCCGACAGAAACTGCGTAAATTCCTCAGGAAGCGCTTCCTTTTTATAAATTTTATAACTGTTATCCATACTGCCGGCTTCCCTGTTCGTATTGCTTTCCCTCTTATGTAAAAGGGCAAGATAATGCCCCTCCCCCTTCATCTTATGAGGAAAAATACGTACCGTTTTATTAAGCTCCGGATAATTTTTCGAGGCCGTATCCGGAAACCCGTTTGTAAAACCCTCGTAATCTCTGATACTTTCCACCTCAAACTCCGGACAGTTCCAGAGCAGATGTGCAATTATCTGCTCATTCTCCTCAGGGTCGAAAGTACATGTGGAATACAGCATCCTTCCGTCGGGCTTTAACATACCGGCCGCCTGAAGGATAATACCTTTCTGTATGTTTCTGAAATATTCCGGTCCATGTTCCTCCCACGCTTTCAGCATTTTTCTGTCTTTGCGGAACATGCCCTCTCCCGAACAGGGAGCGTCAATCAGTATTTTATCAAAGTACTCAGGAAAATAACCGGCAAGTTTCCCCGGCTCCTCACTCAGCACTAAAACATTTCCAATGCCAAATACTTCTATATTCTTAAGAAGGCCTTTGGCTCTGGAGCTGCTGATATCATTTGCCGCAAGCACACCTTTCCCCCGTAATTTTGCCCCCAGCTCTGTTGCCTTCCCGCCAGGCGCCGCACACAGATCCAAAACCCTGTCTCCCGGAAAAACCGGAAGGCGGTCCGCAGGCGTCATAGCGCTTGGCTCCTGGAGATAATAAAGCCCTGCAAAATAATACGGATGTCTGGAAGGAGCCGCCGTATCCCCGTTATAATAAAATCCGTTTTCAATCCAGGGAATGGGAACAATCTCAAAGGGGCATATAGCCTTAAAATCCTCAACAGAAATCTTTCCTGTATTGACACGAAGCCCATAATATCTTGGCTCGTCAAAACACGCAAGATAATTTTCATAATCTTCCTTTAAAAGTTTCTGCATTTTATCCACATACCTGTCTGGTAAAATCATACTTATCCTCCATGTTCTCACACATAGCAATAAGTATACCATATTCAGCCGCATAACTCCAGAGGGTAAGGAAGGTTTTTGCCGAAATCCAAATGGCTGTCTTCTGTCAGGAAAACTCATAGGAAAGCTTCCGTCCCTCCAGCTTAAGCAATGTATAATACGGATTAACACTTATTTCCGTTTCGTCATTGTAAGTATATATTCCTACATGAAGATGTACCGCAAATTTTCCCTTTGTTCCCTCTCCGCCGTATCCGCTGTCTCCCATATATCCAAGAAATTCTCCCGCTTTTACTCTGTCACCTTCTTTTATATCTGCATAAGAGTCCAAATGTGCGTAGTAATAATAAGTACCACTATCAGAGGTAATGCCGACCCGATAGCCTCCTTTTTCAAGCCATCCCAGGTTACTGACTGTTCCGTCTGTCATGCTGACAACCGGATAGAGTCCCCGTTCATTTTTAGACGCCATAATATCTGTCCCTTCATGTCCGCTTGTACCCTTATAATTGCGTTCGGCCTGCCAGGAGTCTACATAGGAAACGGTAAGAGAATCATCCTGCGTGGATTCCGGGACAGGAAAATACTGTATCTCCCGCATTACATTCCGATACAAAGCTCTGCATTCCGGTGAAAGCTGTGCCTCTATGCGTTCCATTTCTTCATCCAGAAAATGAGCGCGGTACCAGTCATCCTTAAGCTCCATCTTCCGATACATCTGTGCGCTTCCCATATCATATAGATGTCTGGTTAGAATAACTGTTAAAAAAGCTGACAAAAGTATAGTTAATAAGATTTTACGAAGTTGCTTTTTTTTCACAAAAAAATCCTTTTTTTGTACTATATGCAAAATGGCTGTATCGATATGCCACGCCTCCCGCGTGAAATACCAATACAGCCATAAATTTCTAATACTATTTCATTATTTGAGATTTGAAAGAACTGCCTTCAGATAATCCCACATACGTTCCGTAGATGCAATATCTATCCTTTCATGAAAGGAATGAATATCAAGCATATTCGGTCCGAAAGATACACAATCAAGATCCGGACGCTTTCCTAAGAATAAGCCGCATTCCAGACCTGCGTGAATAGCAGATACAGCCGGAGCCTTTCCAAACATTTCTTTATATGTACATTCCATGATCTTACGGACTTCGGAATCCGGATTATACTGCCATGCCGGATATTCACTGCGTACCGTCGTCTTTGCGCCTACAAGCTTTGCACACTGGCCCAATTCCTCTTTCAGCCGCTGCTTCTGGCTCTCCACAGAGCTTCTGACAAGTGAACATGCCTTGACATATGTATCCTCTGTAACGATAACGCCAAGATTCAGAGAAGTCTCCACCAAATTCTCAAGCTTTCTTGCAAATCCCTGTACTCCGTTAGGACATATGGTAATATAAGATATAACCCGTCCTGTACTGTCCTCATCGCACACATCCGCCGTTACGCTTTCCGTTAATGACGTATCCACTGCAAATGCAGGCTCGTCACCCATAAACTCATATTCCCAGATTTTTTTCATCTCTTCGGCTGCCTTACATACTCCGCCTGCATTATCTGCATCTATCATTAGTTTTGCAGTAGACTCCATCGCAATAACATTATCCTTGGCTCCGCCGCAAATGGATATAAGGCTGATTGGAATGTTCAGAGAAATATGATTTAAAAGACGTCCCATCATCTTATGTGCATTTCCACGCTGTTTATGTATTTCAGCTCCGGAATGTCCCCCAAGGAGTCCATGCACTTTAATCTCTACAAGCGTTCCGCTCTTTTTTACACGTGTAACAGGAATTATAGTATCATGACGAAAGCCTCCTGCACATCCGCTTGTCAGAATTCCCTCAGTATCTGAATCAATATTAAGAAGTTTTTTCCCTTTGAGGCTCTGGAGGTCAATGGCATTTGCTCCTCCCATTCCCACCTCCTCGTCAACAGTAAATACCGCCTCAATCGGCGGATGCGGAATATCCTTACTGTCAAGAACTGCCAAAGCCATTGCAACTGCAATACAATCATCCCCCCCAAGAGTCGTGTCCTTTGCCTTTACAAATCCATCCTCTACATAGATTTCCAAGGGATCCTTCGTAAAATCATGACTGGATTCCGGACGCTTCTCACATACCATATCAAGATGTCCCTGAATAATTACCGGCTCGCTGTCTTCATAGCCTTCGGTTCCCGGTTTCCTGATAATGATATTATTCACAGCATCCTGTGTATAATCAAGGTTTCTCTCCTTTGCAAATTCCACACAATAGTCACTGATTCTCTTTGTATCAAATGTTCCATGCGGAATCCTGCTCATTTCCTCAAAAAATCGGAAAACTTCTTTCGGTTGAATTTGGTCTAATACTGCCATATCACATTCCCTCGCTTTTTATTTTATTCATTTCTTCCCTCATATTATCTAATACTTGTCATAAAAAATCAACTGAATTCATACGATTATTCTGAAATACCAGAGGTGGTGCCTTATGAAACAATATTATTTTAAAGCTGGAATTATCCTTTTTTTTGCCGCTATGCTTCTATTTCCCAAACAAGTATTTACAGGGGCCAGCAACGGACTTCTTTTATGGTTTAACAGTGTACTGCCTACGCTTCTTCCCTTTATGATCGTGTCAAATCTTCTTATCCAAACACACGCGGTAAACTGGATCGTCCGCATAACAGGACCTGCACTCCGCCATATCTTCCAGACTTCTGATTATGGATCTTTCGCTGTCGTAACCGGATTTCTGTGCGGATATCCTATGGGAAGCAAGGTGACAACGGATCTTCTTAGGGAAGGACATATCGATCTGCCTGAAGCAAAATATCTGCTCTCCTTTTGTAATAACGCAAGCCCTGTTTTTATTATCAGCTATATTATACTTCAGAATCTTTCAAACGAAAAGCTGCTGGCTCCCGGACTTGTAATCCTCATGGGTTCCCCGATACTTGCAAGCTTTTTGTTCCGCCTGTGTATTCCAGGCCTCCGCCTAAAAAAGATAAAAAACAAAAAGCAGCAAAACAGCTTTGCAGGCGGCGCTGTTCCTTCGGAAAACCTTATGGACACATGCATTATGAGCGCTTTTGAGATGATTACCAAGGTAGGCGGTTATATCATATTATTCTCCATCCTTCTGTCAATTGCACAGATGGTAAATATTCCGAATGACCTGTTCCGATTTCTGCTGCTTCCCTCCCTCGAGATTACCAACGGAATCTCCTTTTTATGTGCAAGTGTTTTCTCAGAACCTGTCAAATTTTTTCTCTCTATGATATGCGCCTCCTTCGGAGGATGGTGTGCTGCGGCTCAGACCCGCTGTATGATTGCCCGGACAGGTCTTTCCATAAAGCCCTATATTGCACAAAAGCTGATTACCGCCATGGTAACCAGCCTTCTCTGCCTTTTTTATCTTTATTTTATCTATTAGGCGCTTATAGCTTATAATTATATCTAAATCAACTCATCATCCAAATCATCCATCAGATAATCATCCTCCGGGGCGTCTTCCATTTCCTCCCCGCCATACTCTGCCTGCAGCGCCTGGGGCGTCTGCTCCGGAATCTCAAGCTCTGATCGATTATTTCGTACCATATCATAGCATTCCTGAAGCGCATTCACAAGACCGTCATACTTTGTCGTATAGCTGTCCAGTGTATGTCCTATGATACTCTCTGCATTCGCCATGAGATCATCTGCATACTGCATCGCCCCGATACGGATACTATTGGCATCATTTGTTGCATTATCAAGAATCTCCTGTGCCTGATCCGTTGCGGCCGTAACAATCTCATTTGCCTGCGCATATGCCTGCTGCATAATCTCATGCTCACTGACAAGCTCATTGGTATGAATCTGGGCTTCTTCTATCATACTGTCTGCCTTAGACTGCGCGTCGGCAAGAATTGCATCCTTATTTGCAATAATTTTCTGATAACGCTTAATTTCATCCGGCGTTTTCATACGAAGCTCACGGAGCAGTTCATCTATCTGATCCTTATTTACAATAATTTTCGTTGTAGATAAAGGCTGAAACTTACAGCTGTCAACGTACTCTTCAATCTCCTCAATAATCTGTTCAATACGGCTGCTCATTATTTACACTCTCCTTTTGTTTATTTTCTCCTGTATCTTTTCTATTACAATGTCAGGTACAAATTGAGAAATATCCCCTCCAAAAGCGGCGACCTCCTTTACTGTTGTCGAACTCAAATAAGAATATTCAAGCCCCGTCGTGAGAAACGCTGTCTCAAGCTGGGGTTCCAGTTTATGATTCGTCTGTGCCATCTGAAGCTCATATTCAAAATCCGTAATTGCACGAAGACCGCGGATAACCATGCGGGCATTCATCTTCCTTGAAAAATCTACCAGCAGTCCCTCAAAAGGAACAATCTTCACTTTTGGCATATTTTCAGTTACTTCCTTTAACATTTTAACACGTTCTTCTACAGAAAACAACGGACTTTTTGCATTATTACTCAATACTCCAACAATTAATTCATCCACTAATGATGAAGAACGCTTTATTATATCCAGATGTCCAAATGTAACCGGGTCAAAGCTTCCCGGATAAATCGCCCTTAGCATTCGCCCTTCCTCCGATTTAGAAATATATGCTTGTTCGTTTTGTAAGTTTTCTCTTTTACTATTTCAAATCCAAGTTCCTCCACATAGGAAAAAGGCGTTTCCTTCGCTGCTTCAATAATAATGAGCCCGTCTTCTGAAAGCAGCTGCAGTCCTGCAAGACATACCAGCACCTCTCTTTCCACATCATTACGATAAGGAGGATCCATAAATACAAAATCAAACCTCCTGTCACCTTCCAGCCTTTTCAGAGCGCCAAATACGTCCATCTGTATAACAGCTCCCTTCTCCTCCAGTCCGGTATGTCTTAAATTTTCCTTAATACATGCAGCCGCCTTCGGATTTTTTTCTATAAACACCGCCTCTTCTGCCCCTCTGCTTAATGCTTCAATACCAATTCCGCCGCTTCCGGCAAAAAGATCAAGAAAATGACATCCATATAAATCCGGCGTGAGTATATTAAATAACGTTTCCTTAATACGATCTGTTGTGGGTCTTGTGTCCGTACCATCCAAAGTTATAAGCTTTCGTCTTTTCGCCGTTCCGGCAATTACTCTCATAAACGGAATCTCCTTATCATTCTGCTCTATATTCCTGAAAAAAGCGCCTGAATCACCTCTTCATTAATTGCATAATTGTCCTTTGTATCAGGATACTCTCTTATTTCACATATCAGCATATACTTATCATCAATAATTGTCCAAGCCCAGACAGCATTGGAGTATATATCTTCTTCATATCTAAAAGACAGCCCTACATATTTTACTTTTCTATTTCCTGCCTTTATTTCCTTTACTTCCTGATACTTTACATCACTGTATCCTGCCGCTGCTTCATAAGTATCCTTCATACCTGCTCTTACATCTATATATAGCTGCTCGTCTGATGCCTCATATAATGTTTCCAGTGAGTATGTAGCTGTATAGGATTTCTCTCCTTCTGCATAAAAGGTGAGATACGTATCGTCTGAATACTGATCTACATTCATTCCTTCTGGTTTCGGAATGGAGACCTCTACATCATGATCCCAATCTGTCAGTATATAATTCCCTTTCTTATCCTTTTGAAGCTCCGGCTCCTCCGTCTCATCAGTATCCTCCCTTTCCAAATCGCCCAGAATATCCAGCGAATCTGTTCTGGCCTCCAGCGCTTCCTCGGGCACCTTAATTTCTTTGACAGTATCATACTCTTCAAAGGTAAGTTTAAAATCCATTCGTTTCATCGTAAATGTCCCGTCACCTTCCGAGAAAGCAGTAAAGGCCTCTCCATCCTTCCCGGAAAGTGTCATAGACACGGAGGCCGGATACCTGTCGTTCTTATATATCTTAAAGGTTACTTTAGAGCTGGCATCCTTAAAATCCATGGAAAACCCTTCGTCGCCAAAAAGGCTGTTCAGAATTACTCCGGCAGTTTGAAGCTCTCCGGCATCAGCAGTTGTCGTAATAACATAAACTTCCCTGCCGTTTTCCTTTCCGATTTCTTCCATTTCCAGCTTGCTTCCACTGTAAATATAGTTTTCCAGGTTCATCAGATTCCGCGCATTGTCCTTTTCATCAGACGAGCTCTTGGTCCTTTCCCATGAATCATAAACATTTACATAGCTCAGAAAGCCTTCTCCATCTTCATCCGGAATCCCGTATACCTCAATGTCTTCCAGCTCCATAAATCCTGACTTTATACTGCCCTTCATGTGATATCCTCCGGGCTCCTTTACTGCCTCAATATCCATATCAATATCAAAATCCATGCCGATGGATACGCCGGTTTCCTCAATTCCTACTCCCATATCCATCTCGATTTTTCCGGAAAACGAATCTGCCTTATTGGAATTTTCAACAGCCTCTTTTAATATATTCACAGCCGAATCTGTCCGCCTGCAGCCGGAAAGTAGCAGCATAACTGCTCCTGCAGCCAGAAATATCTTTCCTGTTCCCATTTTCATAGAAAGCCACCTCTTTTTAATCTTTTTTCCTGATTCCGCCGTAAATTACTTTCAGCATCTTTTCCAGATCCGGATAGAGAAAATCTCCCCGGAGATCACTGTCTCCAATGCTGCATGATACCATGTAAGTATCGTCTATTTTTGCCCATGAGGTACAGTCTCTGCGTTCATTCCCATTACTTTTAAACGTGGCGGTGACATAACTGATTTCCCATTCATCTACAACTATACTCTGTATTTCTCCGATCTCCATATTTTCCGCCCCATTTTGCACAGACATTGCAAGGGACAGATTGATATTATACAGAATATCCTCCTCTGGCATATTTTCTGAAATATCATATATAAGTGTTGTTATAGCCTTTGTCTTCTCATTATAGCAATCCAGGTAGATACTATGTTCATTCGTGCCGGCGCTGGATTCAAATTCCTCCGGCGGCATAACCTCTAGGGTTATGTTATCCTCTATATCAGATAACAGATATGTTCCGCTGTCTTCTTCCTCCGGCTCCTTTTCCTCCTCCTTCTCCACTACAACATTCTTCCAGCTTTCCTTAAGCTCTGTGTCATAGGGTACGGAAAAAGGTCCGTCCTCCATCTCCTTTAACTCCTCATATGTCTTCCATCTGTGAGCCGTATCCGATGATTTATAATCTCCATCATCCTTTTTCCAGAAATTATATCCATAGAGGTAGCTTTCACACACCTCATCCCAATCTGCAAATTCCTCCTGAAGTACCTTCGCCACAGCAAGGGACTGATCCAGACATTCTTCAAGGCTGATGTACTCCGCCTGATAGCAGTCCCCCAAAATCTGGAGAGCCCTTGAATAATCCCATGCGTCCACGGCTTTTTCACCCATTGCATGATACGCTCTGTACACTGCCTTAAATTCATTTTTGTCGCCATGCTCCCGCTCCACTCTTTCAAGAAGCTCCTCTTCGCTGAGAGACAGAAGGTCATGCTCCTTCATTCCGGCAATTAATTCCCGGTATTTTGCCCTGTGGCCTTTTTCCAACAGACTTTCAATCTGACTGACAGCACTTTCACGGTCCCTGATGTTCCAGCCGTCTGCCAAGGCTGTCTTAACCGCAAGCTGGTATATCTCCCGATCCTCTGGCGCAATACCTCCTACAAAACCCAATTCCTTTCGATTATAATAGGTATAAATAGAATACGCGGAACAGATCCACTGCACAGTATCGCTGTCAATGTCAGCCTGCTCAAACGAAGACTCCTCATAGGAGTCCGCAAAATAACTCTCCTCTTCTTTCTGATTCTGTGTCTCTTTTCCATCCTCCTCTTTTTCCTTGATGCTTCTGCCGCAGCCTGCCGCCACTGCGCAAAACAGGAGTACAACGCCCAGAATTAAAATTTTCTTTTTCATAATATGAACCACCTGATTATTATTTTTCTACCATAATCATATCTTTTTTTATGTTTCCTGTAAAGAATTTTCTCAAGAAAAAAGCACCCGCGGGGTTATCTCTTTAAACCCATCGGATGCTTTTTCTTACTCAATCAGCACTTATTTGCCAGCCATCTGCTTTTCCTGCTGCTCGATCATTTTCTTAACCATATAACCGCCAACAGAACCGTTCTGTCTGGAAGTAAGGTCTCCGTTGTAGCCGTCGGATAACGGTACTCCAAGCTCGCTTGCAACCTCATATTTGAACTTGTCAAGTGCGCCCTTTGCCTCTGGTACTGCTGCTCTGTTAGATGAACGATTTGCCATTTTAATACTCCTCCTTTTTGTATCTTTTTGTAACCTTTATCGTTGTTACACAGATAGTATATGGAGGATTTAAATTATTACACTGGAAATTGTTTCATAATCTGACATTTTCTGAACATAATCATTTTTATTCTTTAAAAGCCAGTCACATGCCTCGTTTGCGGACTTAAGAACCTTTGCATCCTGGTATATGTCTCCCAGCCGGAAATCCATAAGGCCGCTCTGCCGGATTCCAAACAGATCGCCGGGGCCTCTGAGACGCAGATCCTCTCCTGCAATTTTAAACCCATCGTTTGACTTATTTAAAATTTCCAGCCGTTCCTTTGTTTCCTTTGCTCTGGAGCTGCTCATAAAGATGCAGTAGGATTGATACTTTCCCCGCCCCACTCTGCCTCGCAGCTGATGAAGCTGTGCCAGACCAAACCTTTCAGAATTTTCAATCATCATAACCGTTGCGTTCGGCACGTCGATCCCCACCTCAATTACAGTGGTGGATACAAGAATCTGTATCTCGTTCCTGCTGAACCTGCCCATAATATCGTCCTTTTCCGCCTGACGCATCTTGCCGTGAAGAAATGCGGCCTGAATCTCCTGTCCCATTTCCTCCTGAAGCTCCCTGGTATAGTCCGTAACATTTTCTACTTCCAAATGTTCACTTTCTTCAACCATTGGACAGATAATATAACACTGCCGTCCTTCGGAGATCTGTTTTTTCATAAATGCATACGCCGTTTTGCGGTATCCGGTGTCTACCACACAGTTTTTGATTGGAAGTCTGTCTGCCGGAAGCTCATCGATAACAGAAATATCCAGCTCTCCGTAGAGAATAATGGCAAGAGTCCGGGGTATAGGCGTAGCGCTCATTACAAGGACATGGGGCACACCGCCCTTTTCCGCAAACATCTCTCTTTGCTTTACGCCAAAGCGATGCTGTTCATCTGTGACCACCAGCGCCAGATTATCATATGTTACTGCTCCCTGGATGAGCGCATGAGTCCCAATAATAATTTTGGCAAGTCCGCATTCAATCCGGTCATAAGCCCTTCGTTTTTCCTTTGCTGACATAGAACCGGTAAGAAGCACCACATGGAGAGAAACACCGCAGGTGTTAAAAAGTCCGGTAATAGACTCATAATGCTGTCTCGCTAAAACTTCCGTGGGCGCCATCATAGCGGCCTGATAACCATTAAAAGCTGTATTCAGAAGCGCAAGTACCGCCACAATTGTCTTTCCGGAACCGACGTCTCCCTGAACAAGCCTTGACATCACTGTATCAGAAGCCATGTTTTTTTCTATTTCCAGCCATACCTTTTTCTGGGCATTGGTAAGCGCAAAAGGAAGCCTTCCTAAAAAATCATCCACCCTTTCATCCTTTTGAATTACATATTCATTTGCAAGCCGTTCATTTTTATCCTTGAGTTTTCGCAGAGATAATAGAAAAGTCAGAAATTCTTCAAATACCAGCCGTTCTCTTGCATGGTAAAATACTTCCTTATCTTCTGGAAAGTGGATTCCCCTTACTGCATAATTATACTCAGCCAGCCCATATTTTAACCGAAGCTCTAAAGGCAGCGGATCCTTTGTAAGATTCAGATTGTCAATGACCTGACGCACCGCTTTTAATACTGCATTATTGGAAAGACCGGCGGTAAGCCCATAAACCGGCTGCATGGTATGAAGCTTTTCTTCATATTTTGCACTGGGATAAAAAATCTCGGGATGCTCCATTACAGCTCCGTTTTTTCTATGCACCACACGGCCTCTGAGCGTAATCAGTCCTCCTTCTGCAAGTGTATTTTTAAGAAACGGCATATTGAACCAGATTACCCTAAGCGTACCCGTGATATCCTTCACGTAAGCCGTTGTCACCTGCATCTGTCTGCTTCCCGATACCTGTACACGCCCGTAAAGCATGCCGGTTACCGTCATTGTTTTTCCTTCTTCTGCTTCACTTACGGGCACCGCCTCTTCATACACGTCGTATCCGCGCGGATAATACCGCAGGAGATCTCCTGCGGTATAAACACCGATTTTACCAAATAACTTTTCTGTTTTTTCTCCTATACCTTTTAATTCGCGAATCTTACTTTGCTCAATCATTGCTGTTATTCTACTGCCAGCACATAATAATAAATCGGCTGCCCGCCGCAGTGCACGTCTACATCTACGTCCGGATAAAGCTCTTCAATCTCCTTTGTAAGCGAAGCAGCCTTCTCCTCGCTTACCTCTTCGCCGTAATACAGGCTGATAAGCTCTGATTCTTCATCCACAAGCTTCGCCAGCATTTCCTTGGCGGTCTCCTCCACGTCCTTTCCCACTGCAAGAATCCCGCTGTCGCCGATACCCATAATATCGCCCTCATGAATCTCCTTATCGTCAATATGGGTATCCCGCACCGCATAAGTAATCTGCCCGGATTTTACATTCTTTATCTCCTCGAGCATCGTTTCCTCATTTGCCGCCGCGTCTGCATCCGGCATAAAATTAATCATGGCGGTAATCCCCTGAGGCACGGTCTTTGTAGGTATTACAATTATATTTTTATCCTCCACAAGCTCCTTCGCCTGATTTGCCGCAAGAACAATATTTTTATTATTGGGAAGTATAAAAATACTTTCTGCATTTACCTGTTCGATAGCATTGAGCATATCCTCTGTGCTGGGATTCATTGTCTGACCGCCCTCAATGATATAGTCTGCCCCAAGCTCCTTAAATATTTCATTCATGCCTGCTCCGATGGATACGGTAATAAAGCCCATAGGTTTTGCAGGCTCCGATCTCTTTTTCTTTTCCTCAGCTTTTGCCGTATCCCTTGCCGCCTGCTGGGCCGCAAGCTTCTGCGCATCCCGAATCAGCTTTTCCTGATGCTCTTCCCTCATATTATCAATCTTCATACGGGAAAGCTGTCCAAAAGTAAGAGCCTTTTGAATGGCCAGCCCGGGATCATTGGTATGGACATGAATTTTCACCACATCCTCGTCTGCAACACATACAATGGAATCACCGATAGAGGAAAGATATGCCTTAAGTTCCTGTTCATCCTTCTCTGTAAATTCCTTCTCCACTAATATAATGAATTCTGTACAATATCCAAATTTAATGTCCCCTGTATCCTGTATTCCTCCATTCATGGAAACCTTACCCGCCGCGGGAGCTATTTCGCTGTAATCTATTTCTTTCCCAAGAAATGCATCGTATGCACCGCGGAGTACTTCAAGAAGACCCTGTCCGCCGGAGTCTACAACGCCCGCTTCCTTAAGAACCGGAAGCATCTCCGGAGTCTTCTCAAGAACCGTGGCAGCATGTTCAAGCACTGCCGGAATAAATTCCTCCAGATCTTCTGTCACAAGCGCCATTTCCGAAGCCTTTTCTGCAATTCCGCTTGCCACCGTCAGAATTGTGCCTTCTTTTGGTTTCATAACTGCTTTATAAGCCGTATCCCGAGCCCTCTGACAGGCTGCGGCAAGACCTGCGGCATCTATCTCATTTTCCTCCCGGATGGATTTCGTAAAGCCTCTTAAAAGCTGAGATAAAATTACGCCGGAATTCCCTCTCGCCCCTCTGAGAGAACCTGAAGAAATTGCTTTTGCAAGTTCCTTCATCCCAGGATTTTTCAGTGCGGTCACTTCCTTTGCCGCAGACATAATCGTAAGCGACATATTCGTTCCGGTATCGCCATCCGGAACCGGAAATACATTCAATTCATTAATCATTTCCTTCTTCGCTTCAATATTCTGTGCGCCTGCAAGAAACATCCTAGCAAGCATATCTGCATTCATTGTTTTCGTAGCCACTTTCCTATATCCTCCTCTTACTAATCGATGACTCTCACACCTTCGATATAGATATTAATTTTATCCACAGGCATTCCCGCAAATTCTTCTACACGATATTTTACATTACTGATCAAATTCTCAGTCACCGCAGAAATGCTTACCCCATATGCAACAATGATATGAAAATCAAGAGTTACATGATTATCATCGGAAATATCCACCTGAATGCCGCGGGTCAGACTCGCGCGCTTCAAAAGATGAACAAGGCCGTCCTTTACATTGACGGCAGCCATTCCAACAATCCCAAAACATTCCATAGCCACCGCACCGGCAAATTTTGCTATAACCTCCTGGTCAACGGTTATGATGCCGTGATCTGTACTCATACATCCTTTCATAAATGAAACCTCCACTTCTACACATCATACAAAACGTATCTTTACGCAATATAACAACCATATTATACTCTGTTTTCCATTATATTACAAACAAAAAATTTAAGTATATAAAAAACTCAGATTCCGAAACCGAAATCTGAGCTCATCTGCCTGTCTTAACTATGCACGCTCTACTTTACCTGACCTAAGGCAAGAAGTACATACATACATCTTTTTCGTTCCGCCGTTTTCTGTCTTAACACGAACCGATTTTACATTAGACTTCCAAATCTTTGGTGTTTTTCTATTAGAGTGGCTTACATTGTTTCCAAAGTGAGCACCCTTTTCACAAATAGCACATTTAGCCATGACTGCACCTCCTAACGCTCCTATATAGCTCGACCATACGAACTCACAACACTAATATCTTAGCAGATAGTGAGCGGAAATGCAAGTATTATTTCCAAATTTTCTAACAATCAGCAGCAAAATAAATTATACCCTGCCAGAATGCATAAAATTATACACAGCACCTCTACAAATGTATTCGGAAGTATCAAGGCCAGTATCATCCCTACAGCTACCCAAAACAAAGCAAACCCGATAATGCGTTTCAGGCGTACCACCCTTTCGGAATCCTTTTAAGCCATCTTATGCACTCTCATGTGCAAAAATACCTTTTAAGCCTCGTCCTCGTTTAAAATATCCATTACATCACTTTCTGTGATCTTAGAGTCCTTTCCGGCAGAGAATCTGTCTACTACATCCGGAACCATATCCAGGATCTTTGTGATCGTATCCTGATTCTTAACATTAACAAGTCTGGTTTGGCCATTCTGAATAACAAGCACCGCACATGGAGTCATCTTACCTCCGATGCCGCCTGCTCCTTTATCCTTCTTATCTGTCCCCCATGCACCTGCACCCACTGCAAAGGATACGTCTACCAGGGGAAGAATAATCGTATCTCCGATATGGATCGCATCTCCAACCACTGTTTTGGACGTTACAACTCCCTCAATTCCTTTAAAAAGAGCCTCCACCGTTCCTTTAAAATTACTGTCCGCCATATCTTGCTCCTCCTACTCTCTATAATTCAAAATTTTTAATATCTTTGTATGTTCTGCGGATATTCCTGCTCCAAATCAGGTTCCAGCATAAAAAAAAGAAATAACAGGCATAAACTTTTCCCTTAACCTCAGCGTGCCCTTTCAAAACTCTCTTTTCAAAATCCGGAATAAGCCTTACACTCTCTTCCAAAAACGGATACAGCATGCTAAGTCCCGCCAGTACCTGCCCTGTTGTACACGGATCAAAAAATCCAAACCTCACTTCTAAGAGAAGCTCCTTAGGCTTCAGCCTCTTTACCAGCTTAAACAGCTCTCGTTTCCCTTTATGAAACGCCCCAACATGAGTCTCATCCCTGACAAATTCTAAGAGCCTGTCTTTTTTTTCTCTGAATCTTTTTATCCTGCTGCTTATATTACTGAAAAAATTCCGAATACTCTGAAGCAGACCTCTTACCTTTTCAAAAATCCTGTAAAGGAACCCCGGATTTTCCGCTGAAAAGCCTGTCCCTTTTTCAGAAGGTTCCTGCGCTTCTTCCATGCTTTCAAAAGCTTCATTGTCTCCGGATTTTGTTTCCGGAATTTTTTCCATGCTTTTTTTGTTTTCCTTTTCGCATTCCTCAGACTCTTTTTCGAACGCATGATCCGCTTCAGATATTTGTGAAGCTTTTGTTTCTTTACCATCCGTCTCTTCGGTATTACTTTCCTCATGATTATTTTCTTCCTCCTTTATCTGTCCTCCGGTTTTCTTTATCCATAAAATCCTGATCCGCCATTTCAGCCTCTTTTCCTTATAAGAGATATCCAGTCTTACAGCTCTTAAAAACCATGTAACACAGATTCTGCTTTTCAAGGACAGAAGATTTCCGTCACATTTACCCGAAGCTTCATAACGTACAGGCACAAAAAGAACAATACAGACCAGTAATACTACTATTCCCAATATTACCGCCAATATGACGCCTGCTATTTTCAAAATTAAGAGTAGTATATGTAGCATCTTATCCTTCCTGTTCTTTTTTTAGTATATAGCCGCGGATATCCGCGCCCTTTGTTTTATTATACACCTCTTTCGTAATTTCTTCCACTAATTCTAGTGTTTCCTCAAAACCTTTTCCAATTCCTACCACAAAAAAATCTTTTTTCGGAAAATCCGGCTGAAGCAGCTGCGTACATGCATAAATCTCCAGCTGATTTCTCTTTGTCTCCGGCAGAGCAATAATATGAATATCCGGCTGGAGCTTTTTTCTCTCCAGCCGCCGTATGACTTTATCCTTCTTTTTTTCCAAACTCCCGCTCAGATAAAGATACCGATAATATTTCATACCGCCCTTCCTTTCACTTACATCCTTCGTAAAATCTAATAATAATATGCATCAAAAATCTGCTTTGCCATGTTCACAGCGCTTGCAGTTCCGTCAGATGACTCGATAATAATACTGATCACAAGCTCCGGATTATCCACATTGGACATACCCACAAACCAGGAATGATCCTTTTCCTCATCTGAGCTGTACTCCGCCGTACCAGTCTTTCCTGCCGCCGTATAGCTCTGTCCGCTTAAGACAGAGGCTGTTCCATACTCTGCTGCTGACCTCATATAGTCCTTAAGCTGGGACGCTTCTTTAGAGGTCATCAGATCTCTATACTTTTCCGGTCTGTTTTTCCGAATTTCTGCTCCTTTATAATTGGTCACAGAATCAATAAGATACGGCTTCATAAGCGTACCGCCGTTAGCAATGGCAGAAGTAACAAGAGCCAGATGATAAGGACTTACCTGTGTCTGTCCTTGTCCCATGGCCGTCATCATGCGCTCTGCATCTGAAGCGCCCTTTTTAAGCCGAAACTCACTTTTACTGTACGGAAGATCACAGGGAAGCTTTGAATCAAACAGGAGCTCCTTTGCCGTATTGCGAAAAGCAGCAATGTCAAGAGACTGACCAATATTACAAAAAGAAGTATTGCAGGAATAGGCAATACTGTCCCTGAAGCTCTCCTCTCCATGTACATTTCCATTATAACAGCGAATCGCCGTATCCGCCACTGTGATTTCTCCTGTACAGGAATACCCATAACTGTCATAATCTGCATCTTCCCTCATGTACTCTAATGCCGTCACAATTTTAAAAGTGGATCCCGGCGCATACTGTCCCTGGGTAGCGCGGTTAAGAAGCGCGCTGTTTTCTTCATCCGTACTGAGGTACTCCCAATTTTCCGCCACCCCCGCCGGATCAAAATCAGGTTTTGAAACCATTGCAAGTATTTTCCCTGTGGTCGGTTCCATAACAACAACCGCCCCCTTATAACTCCCAAGGGCATCGTAAGCAGCCTCCTGAAGCTTAGCGTCAAGTGTTGTCACCACGGTGTCTCCCATATTCTTTTTATCCTGAAATTCATTTTTTATCTTTTCAAGGAAAAATGCATTTGAAGTCAGAAGATCAAAATTAGCTAAAGATTCTATTCCGGTCTTTCCCTGTGCCGTATACCCTACTACGTGGGCAAACATATTGCCATATGGGTACTCTCTTGTCTCACTTCCATCCTCCGCCACACTGGTCTGCGCAAGGACATTGCCGTTTCTGTCAAGAATCTTTCCTCTCGTAATCCTTTCAGCAAATGAATCCTGTCTTGCATTATAAGGGCTTCTCACAACCTCCGTACCTTTTACTACATTAAAATACGCGATATAACCCATCATCCCGATAAAAAGTGCCACAAACACATAAGTAACTCTAGCGAATTCTTTGTTTCGGGCGCGCTTTTTCTTTGCCTTCCTCCGGTCTTCGCGGTTTGCTTCTCTTCGGTCTTTGCGGGACATCTCCCTCTTCTCTTCTTTTCTTCTTCTCTTCCTGTCTGCTTCTCTTTGCTCGTAACCTTTCTTTCTTCCTTCTTTCAATATCTTCTTCCTCATCTTCCCTTAATATATACAGTCCCTGAATAATCGCAAACATAATAATCGTGCTGAGAAGCGAGCTTCCCCCGTAGCTGACAAGGGGAAGCGTCACGCCCGTATGGGGAATAAACTTCGTCACACCTCCGATAGTCAGAAAAACCTGAAAGATATAACAGGTTCCAAGTCCCAGCGCAACAAGCTTATAAAACAACGTATGAAGCTGCATGGCAATATTTAAAAACATAACATAGCAGCTTACACAGATTAAAATAATGCAAAGGGCAAAAATCAATCCCATTTCTTCAGAAATCGCAGAAAAAATAAGATCCGATTCCACCACGGGAATCGTTTCCGGAGCCCCCTGATAAAGCCCCATGCCAAACCAGCTCCCTGTGGCAATTGCAAATAAAGACTGGGCCACCTGATAGCCTGCGCCGTCATATACTGCAAAAGGATCCTTCCATGCAATCACACGTACCCGCACATGATTAAAAATATAATATGCCGCCACTGACGCCGCGCTTCCCGCGCCAAGTCCCAGCGCAATATATAACGGCTGTCTGGTCGCCACATAAAGCATTACCAGATAAACAACAAAAATAATAAGGGCCGCTCCCAAATCCTTAGATGCTACAAGGATTAAGACATGAAATGCCGCAAGGGCCGTTGTAATTACTATATTTTTAAACTCCATAGAAGCCTTAAAGCTGGAGGCCGCAAAAAATACAAACACAATTTTTACAAGCTCAGAGGGCTGTATATTAATTCCGGCTATCTCAAAACCAAGCATCGCCCCGTTTGATACCCTGCCCACAACGATAACCGCGGCCAGAGAACATATCCCTACAATCGCATAAAGCTTCCTCCACTCAGACAACAGCTTGAACTTTCTGATAATAACAGGAACTGCCAGACTTAAGCCAATGGCCGCCGCCGCTATTACAAACTGCTTTACAGCGGTTCCATAATCCAGGCGGGTCAGCATGATCATTCCAATACAAAGAAGCATGCACATATTGTTAATCACAAGTCTTGATGCATTTGGATAGATATTTGTATACAGAAGTATCGCTGCTCCGAACAGCACTACCTGCATCAGATAGAATGCCATCAGCTTAAAATCCTCTGTCTCCAGATACATGACCAGATACGCAACAAGCTGTATTAAAAACATCAGTACATTCTGCTGAAGCAGAAGTCCTCTTTTCCTGTCCGGATCCTGATACCCGAAAATACTGAAACATAGAAATGTATAAATTGTGATTAATATAATCATTAAATATTTCGATAACTCTACAATAATATTTACCAAGCTTTCACCTACTTCACTCCCCGTTTGAAATGTCCCCTTGTATACTGCATATCCGGAAGCCTTACCTTTTCCCCTTTAAGAAATGCCTTTTCATACAGGCTTAAAATCCCCTGCATCTCTTCTTCTTTTTCTACTGTAAAGTCAAGCCGTATGCCTGACAGACCAAGCGCTTTTATGCTTTCCGCCATATCCGGCATAAGAAGCGGCGCACAATTATACATGATATTATAACAATACCTGCACCTGTTTTTCACCATAAATTTTTTCTGATAACGATCGAAAAGCTCCGTAAAGCCCTCCTGCCTGTCGCAGCCGCTGACGGTGCTTCGGATGCAGTTTGCCGCAATCATTACTGCCTGATAGCCATATACAATGAAAACGGCCCCTTTTGAGAGTCCCAAAAGCTCACGGCCATTCAGCTCCGCCGGACAGGTATATTTTTCGAAGCCGGCCTGATTCATAAAGTCTTTACATTCCCCATTAAATACATACATGTTGCAATCAGAAATCATTCCTTTCGGATATTTTTTCTTCAAGAGCCACATATAACTCTCCCAGTTTCTTAATAGCACTCCGTCATAACAAGAAAGAAGATCCTCATAGACTTTCTCATAATAAGAAACGGCTCTCTCTCTGAATATATAGGGCATTACCGCATATATTTTCCTTCCTGCATTTTGCAGACTCTTTCCTTTCTTCATTACCTCCAAATCAAACGCAGCCTCGTCGTCTACATAAATGACATCTGCTGCTGAAAAAGAAGCCGCAGTAAAAAACTGCTCCTTATTCTGCACCAGCACTCCAAAGGAAAAGGCATTGCCGGTATCTTTCTGTTTTTTCTCTTCTTTTTCCAGCTTCGGTATATTTTCACGTTGACAGAAGGACAATATCTCCTTTTCTAATCTGGAAATCCCCTTTCTTCGCAGTTCATTTAATGCCTGTATCGGAATAAATACCTCTCCCTCAAGCATAATCTCAAGTCTATCAAAAATAAACTCCGTGTTTCCGGTCTTTCGTAGCTTCTGCTCTATATTCTCCTGAGTAAGAGGAACTTTTGAAGCCTTTTCTGCAGCGGCGCCCTGGACCTCAACGGAAACACATCTGTCTTTTCCTTTATATTCCAAACATAGTTTAGCACGTTTTCCTTCTGAAAGTATTAACTTACCATTAATTTTTTCTTTAATTTTATAATTCTTCCCTTTGTCCCCTTCTCTTTTGTCTTTTCTTTCTATATCCGGACGCTGCAAGGATATCATTTCCTTTCCATTATGCCTTTTATAATAGCCTTCTGTATATCCTCTTCTCTGATAGGCCTCTTTAAGAAGCCTTCTGTCCTCCTTTTCTACCTGATATCCCTCTTTTCCTTTTTCAAGATACAGGTCAACATATTTCCGATACATATTCACTACAATGTAAACATACTCCGGCTGCTTCATGCGACCCTCTATTTTAAAGGAATCAATTCCCACGTCTATAAGCTCCGGTATCAAATCAATGGCGCATAGATCCTTCAAGCTCATCAGATCCTTATATCCGGTCATTTCCGTCCCATAGGGAAGCCGGCAGGGCTGCGCACACTGCCCCCTGTTTCCGCTTCTTCCTCCAATCAAACTGCTCAGCAGGCATTGCCCGGAATAGGAATAACACATAGCTCCGTGTACAAAGCATTCAATCTCAAGCCCCGTTTTCCTCTTCATATCCTGAAGCTCTGAAAGTGAAAGCTCTCTGGCGGGCACAATCCTCTCTGCCCCAAGCTTTCCAAAAAACTCCGCACCCATACTCCCTGTTACCGCCGCCTGAGTACTGACATGCAGGGGAAGCCCTGGAAACTGCCTCTTTATATAGCGCATAACGCCGATATCCTGCACAATAACCGCATCAATTCCCTGCCTGTAATATGGCAGCAAATACGCATACAGTGTCTGAAGCTCCTTGTCCTTTAATAATGTATTTACTGTCAGATAAATTTTTCTGCCGTGCAGATGTACATAATCAATGGCCCTAAGAAGCTCCTCCTCCCCGGGATTGTCTGCAAAAGCTCTTGCCCCGAATCTGCTTCCTCCTATATAGACTGCATCCGCACCCGCACATAACCCTGCCTCAAGGCTCGTAACAGAACCAGCCGGCGCCAATATCTCTACCGTTTTCTTTCCACTCATAAACAAATCCCTAAAAAAGGCTGCCTCATAGGGCAGCCTTTGCCTTTATTTCCGTTTATTTTTCATCTCCGTCTCAAGCTGGACAATCTTCATCTGAAGCTCCCGATTCTCCTCTTTAAGCTTGTCCAGCGCTTTATCGGCATTTTCAAGCTTAATCTGAACAGATATCAGTTCATGCTTCAGATCATACATCTCCTTATCTTTCGCCTCAATATCATTCTCCAAAGTCCCCCCCTGTTTTCTGGCTTTGAAATAATCGTCCGCAATATTAAGTGCAAGAAGGACGCTGCGCGTCTCCGCACTCTGCTTACGGTACCCCTCGCTGCTTGAGCACTCCTCAATTTTATGGTTCAGATAAGTAGATACCTTCTGCAGATAATCCTCACTTTCAAATCCGCTTAAGGTAAATACCTTTCCGCCTATTAATACCTCCGTAAAATTCTTTGATGATGCCATAGAAGCCTCCCTCAGATTTTCTATTATCTGAATATATTATAAACGAATTTCTCATAAAAACCAACTATTTTTCATTATTTTCCAAAGAAATTCCCAGATGTGCATACGCCTTGCCGGTTACCACCCTTCCCCGGGGTGTTCTCTGTAAAAATCCATTTTTTAAAAGATACGGTTCATACACATCTTCAATTGTTCCCGTGTCCTCACTTATGGCCGCTGCAAGCGTGTCCAGGCCCACCGGCCCGCCGGCAAATTTTTGAATAATCACAAGCAGAAGATTCCGATCCGTCTGATCCAGCCCTTCCTTATCAACATCAAGAAGATCCAGCGCATAATCCGCCACCTTCTCTGTAATATGCCCGTCATATTTTACCTGGGCAAAATCTCTTACCCGCTTTAAAAGACGATTTGCAAGCCTCGGGGTTCCCCTGGAACGCTTTGCAAGCGCACGGGCGCCTTTTTCATCTATTTCCACATCAAGGACATCTGCCGAACGCAGGATAATCTCCATCAGCTCTTCCACAGTATAAAATTCCAGCCGGTGAATGACGCCAAACCGATCCCGTAAAGGTGCCGTAAGCATCCCGGCTCTTGTTGTCGCCCCAACCAGCGTAAACTGCGGAAGATCCAGTCTGATAGAACGGGCGCTGGCGCCTTTCCCAATCATAATGTCAATGGCATAGTCCTCCATAGCCGGATATAGTACCTCCTCTACCTGACGATTCAGCCTGTGTATTTCGTCTACAAACAGAACGTCTCCTTCCTGTAGATTATTAAGAATCGCCGCCATCTCTCCCGGTTTTTCTATGGCGGGACCTGAGGTGACCTTAATGTGAACTTTCATCTCGTTTGCAATAATTCCGGCAAGGGTTGTCTTTCCAAGTCCGGGAGGCCCGTAAAACAGCACATGATCAAGGGCCTCCTTCCTTTCCTTTGCCGCATCAATATAGATTTTTAAGGTTTCCTTTGCCTTCTCTTGTCCGATATAATCCGAAAGAAGCTGCGGACGCAAGCTGCTTTCAATCTTAATATCCTCTTCCAGATTTTCCGTTGTAATAATCCTTCTGCCCATAACCTTCCCTCAATATCCTAAAAGGACATCTGCTTTAATGCCAGCTTAAGCACAGCCGAAACATCCATGTCCTCTGTAATCTCTACCTGCCTTACCGCCTTGAGCGCCTCTGTATTTCCATATCCCAATGCCGCCAAAGCCTGCACTGCTTCGCTTTGCACTCCGCCCTGCGCCGAAATCAATCCTTTAGAAGGCTCTGTCTGTTCATTCACCGCATGTTCCAGTGCATCCTCAATACTAAGCTTGTCACGAAGCTCCAAAATCAGCTTCTCCGCCGTCTTTTTTCCGATACCCGGCGCAGCAGAGATCGCCCTGGCATCTCCTGCCATTACCGCAAATCTCAATTCATCCGGCGGCAGCACGGAAAGAATTGACTGTCCCCCCTTAGGACCGATTCCACTGACTCCGATTAAAAGCCGGAACACCTGCAAAGCGTCTCTTGTAAGGAAACCAAACAACTGCATTGCATCCTCCTTCACATTCAGATATGTATGCAGCTTCACCTCATGTCCCACCGGAGGCAGAAGTCCCATCATCTGCCCAGGCATAAAAATACCATATCCTACGCCCCCCACATCTACAATCACTTTATCCTCTTCCAATGACACAAGCTCGCCTTTTATATACGATATCATAACTCCTCCTAAAACTGAATATTTCTGATCCGTTTTATCATCTGATTCGCTGTTGTTCCAATCAAAAATCCGGTAAGAACACCGGCCAGAAGCAGTATGGGAACATAATAAACTACACTGAAAGTCTCCGCCACCAACATCGCCACAACAAGCTGGCCAATATTGTGCGTCACGCCTCCTGCGATACTGACGCCAATAATACTGAAATCTTTATCCTTCTTAAGAACCGCCATAACTGTGAGACTTAAAAGGCCGCCGGCCATACTGTACAGAATACTGAAATAATTTCCGAAAATAAAACCGGAAAGTAATACCCTTGTCACAGAAAGCAGATATACCTCACTGAGCCTGAGTTTATATAGTGCAATGACAATAATAAGATTTGCAAGTCCCAGTTTCACTCCCCATATTCCAAAAGAAACAGGTATGAGCGTTTCCACATAACTGAAAATCAGCGCCAATGCAGTAAATACGCCAAAATATGCTACCTTCCCTTTCAAAAGCTCCCTCCTAGTTCGCCACAGCATCCAGCTTTCCGTTTTCGCCGCTGTCCACCTCTACCACCACTTTATTCGGAAGACATATAATACTCTCATGGTTCTTTGAAATTGCTTTCTGGTTCACACACAGTTTATCCGGACAGTCTGCTGCTGTCATATCCGCCTTCCCATTTTTAATCACGAGACAGTTTGATCCCTTGTTAATTATGATTTCCTGATCCTCGCCAAGGCTGTAGACTCCTTCAATAACGCCATCCACTTTCACTGTAACGGTTCCCGCTGCGGCGGCACCGAGAAGATCATGGAGATAATATGCAAGAAATGCTATGGCAAGAATCACAAAAACCAAAAGTATATCCTTCTTTTTTAATCCCATTTTCATCTTCCTCTACCTTTCTATTCTATATTTTATCACAACAAAACACGTATTGCAACCACATGTTCGATTGCATATATTACTTTTTATGCTATAATATTACTACCCTTAGTGTACAAGGGGCAGTGTTAAAGCATACAAATATTCGAGGTACTTTATTATGAAACATAAAAAAATAATTGCGTTTCTTTCCGCCGCGGCTTTTCTTTTATCCGGCTGTGAAAATCTTCCCTCCAAAGAGGATCTGACTTACACAGATACCTTATATGATACAGTTATTGACATCCAGATTCTTGATCCTGTGGAACAGGATATTATGGACGGTTTGAAAAAACTATGCAGAAAATATGATATATTATTTTCCAAAACAGATGAAAACAGTGATATCTTCCGAATCAACACTGCAGGCGGCGCGCCTGTGGAAGTATCTGAGGACACGCTCACACTGTTGAAAAAGAGCATTTACTACGGGGATCTATCGGGCGGGCTTTTCGATGTTACAATAGGAACTGTCTCCAGTCTGTGGGACTTTAAAACCGACACCCCTTCCGTTCCTTCCAAGGAGGCTCTTAGTTCTGCCGTAAGCCATGTAAATTACAAAAATATAATTATAGAAGGAAATACGGTACGGCTGACGGATCCCAATGCGGTTCTTGATGTAGGAGCTATCGCAAAAGGATATATTGCCGATCGCGTCAAAGACTACCTCAAGGAAAACGGCGTACGCCATGCGGTGATCAGTCTGGGAGGGAATGTCCTCACTCTGGGGACCAAAACAGACGGTTCTAAATATAATATCGGAATACAACGCCCATTTG
Organism: uncultured Lachnospiraceae bacterium; assembly: GCA_948441955.1. GTDB lineage: Bacteria > Bacillota > Clostridia > Lachnospirales > Lachnospiraceae > CAPEBR01. Next base: position 40,797 of record CAOJQZ010000007.1, read on the forward strand.
ATAAAACCGGATCAGCTGTAACCTCTGTAAAAATCGCCGATCAGTCTGTTGTAACCACAGGTATCTACCAGCGCTATTTTGAGATCGACGGAAAAAAATATCATCATGTCCTGACGCCCTCAACCGGCCAGCCCTGTGAAAATTCTCTCTACAGTGTTTCAATCATCACAGATTCCTCTCTTACTGCTGATGCACTCAGCACAATCTGTTATTTGATGGGACCAAAAAAGGGAATGAAGCTTGTCAATCAACTGGATAACGTAGATGCAATATTTATTACAAATGATGGAAAGCTTCATTATTCCGATAATTTTCTGAAATAACTTTTTAAAACCCTCACAGCTCGCTTTGCCGTGAGGGTTCTTACTTTCCCTTAATAATAATAGTATCCGCCGCCTCCTATTGCAGCGGTCGTAATAATGATAGCCATAATAATTCCAACAACCGTACCAATACCTATAAAAATCAATTCTGCACGGCAAAAGTTTCTTCTGTTTACATTACCGCTCTTTCCAAATGCCCATACACAGCATAGAATAATATTCACACATGGAATTGACATGAGAAGCAGCGTCAGCACCCACTCGCCCATTGACAGCGGAGCAGTGTCTGCACTATCCTGATATCCCTGCTCATATCCTGTATTATTCCCTACATTATAATTGTAATTATCCTGATACTGCTGCTGATAATTCGTATTTCCATAGCTCTGTCCCTGGCCCGGCTGCTGGAAGTTTGTGGTTCCGTAATTTTGCTCAAATTGCTGATAATTCGTATTTCCATAGCTCTGTCCCTGGCCCGACTGCTGGTAAGCATATTGTGCTGAATGGTTCTGCGTATATTCTTGATTTGCTCCCTCATTGGGATCCGTGTACTGCTGGGTTCCCTGTATTGTGTCCTTATTTTGCTCTTCCTGTTTCAGCTCCTGCTTCTCCGGTATATTATCGAAATTATTTTCCATTCGTCATTCCTCCTCGTTTTATGCTCTTTAAACTGTTAACATTTTATCATAACGCTCTTACAAATGCAATAAATGAATCACTCCCTGAAACAAATTCCCTTCATAATAACTCATAGGAGGTTCGCCTGGAAAGTACCGGTACATCCTCCACCCGTAAAAAACCAGCATAGCTATTAATGTAACAATAAGGCACATTCTTAAAAAGGGCATCTTACGCCTGCATAAAAAGTATCTGTTAATACAGAACACCACAATCCATATTATGAATGCATAAATAAATGGATGAATGTCCCATGCCCTCTCAAATTCCAGTGAAAGAACAGCAAAGCCTGCTCTTGTAAGCCCGCAGCCAGGACAGGGGAAACCTGTAATCATCACCATCGGGCACATACTGTGAAGGATGTTTCTAAGTAACACAAAATAGGCGATGATCAAAGCAATCGCCCATTTTGCTGAATTTATATCATGAAAAAACAATTTAACTCTTTTTTTCATCTTCTCCCACACGTCCTAAAGAATAATCTTCTTCGGACATTTCTCAGCACACTTGCCGCAGTTTGTACATTTTGCAGGATCTATGTGCGCGATATTATCAAGCACCTTCACTGCATCCGACTCACATACCTTCTCACACATTTTACAGCCGATACATCCTACAGAGCATGCTTTCATGACATCCTTGCCTTTGTCCCTGGAGCTGCACTGCACAAGATGCTTCTGGGAATAAGGCACAAGCTCAATAAGCTTCTTCGGACATGCGGCAATACACTTTCCGCAGGCTTTACATTCTTCCTTATCCACAACTGCAACGCCGTCCACAATATGAATAGCGTCAAAAGGACATGCCTTTACACAGGTTCCCTCGCCGAGACACCCATAATTACAGGACTTTGGTCCGCCGTTCTGCATCATGTTTACCATTACACAGTCGCCGAGGCCGTGATATTCATAATCCTGTCCGGCCTTCTCGCAGGTTCCCGCACATTTTACAAATGCTATCTGTCGCTCTGCGGCTCCTGCCTCTACGCCCATAATGTTTCCGATCTTTTCAGCTACCGGAGCGCCTCCCACCGGACAGCCTCCGATTTCCGCCTCGCCCTTTACAATCGCTGCAGCCAGACCGGAACATCCTGCATAGCCGCAGCCGCCGCAGTTATTTCCCGGAAGGACTCCTAAAATTGCTTCCTCTCTCTCGTCAACCTCTACTGCAAACTTCTTTCCTGCTGCTCCAAGGAATACACCAATGAATAATCCGGTGCCGCCCACAACCAAAGCAGCAATCAAAATACCTGTTATACTCATCGTCTGCTCCCTCCTATATAAGTCCGGAGAATCCAAAGAACGCAATCGACATAAGCGCCGCTGTGATTAACACAATAGGTGTTCCCTGGAAAGACTCCGAAATATCATTATATTCTATCTTTTCCCTGATGCCTGCCATAATAATAATTGCAATAGCAAATCCCACGGAAGTACCGATACCATTTACCACGCCTGTAAGAATTCCATAATCCTTCTGCACATTTGTAAGCGCCACCCCAAGCACCGCACAGTTCGTCGTAATGAGCGGCAGATAAACGCCAAGGGCGTTATAGAGAGAAGGCATAGCCTTTTTCAAAAACATCTCTACAAACTGCACCAGTGCAGCGATGACAAGGATGAATACGATCGTCTGCAGATAGGAAATGTTAAGCGGCACCAGTATAAACTTATAAATCAGGCTCGTAATAAACGATGCAATGGTAATAACGAAAATAACCGCTCCGCCCATGCCGGAAGCTGTCTCCACCTTTTTCGAAACGCCAAGGAAAGGACAGATTCCCAAAAACTGGCTGAGTACAACGTTATTTACAATCGCTGAACCAATGGCGATAATTAATAATTCCTTCATTTATGTACCCCTCCTATTCCTTCTCATTCCCTGTCGGGAAAACTTTTCCGCTGCAGCCTGCACAAGAAGCGCAGCCCTCGCCGCAGCCGGCTGCCTCTGTTACCTTTTTGCCCTTCTTCGCCGCGTTAATTTTTACCTTATTCTGCAGCGCCGTAAGTCCGGCAAGTACAAGAAAGGCTCCCGGTGCAAGAATAAATATGGTTATCGGCACATAGCCTGCCTGCCCCGTACTCACATCCGCAAGAGGAAGAAGCTGATAATTAAATGCCTTGCCGGAACCGATAAGCTCTCGCACAAGTCCGATTGCCGTAAGCCCCACAGTAAATCCAAGTCCCATGCCTATTCCGTCAAAGATAGATAATACTACCGGATTTTTTGACGCATAGCTCTCGGCACGGCCGAGAATGATACAGTTTACAACAATCAGAGGGATGTAAAGACCCAGCGACGCATAGAGGCTCGGCACAAAGCCCTCTAAGAGAAACTGTACGATTGTTACAAAGGATGCCACAACTACGATAAACGCCGGCATTCTGACTGAATCCGGAATAATCTTCCGAAGCATGGAAATCAACATATTGGAAAGCACAAGCACTACTGTCGTAGAAAGGCCCATACCTACACCGTTTATGGCGGATGTTGTTACCGCCAGGGTCGGACACATACCTAACATCAAAACGAAGGTAGGATTTTCTTTAATCAGACCATTATATACTCTTTCCGTACATCCATTCATCTCAACTACCTCCCTTTACATAAATACACTCTGAAAATAACCAAGAGCCGCATTCACTGCTCCGGTTACCGCCCTTGATGTGATTGTCGCGCCGCTTAGGGCGTCAATCGGCTCTCCGGCCCCGCCGTCCTTGGAAACAACAAATCTTTCCGTCTGTTTTCCCTGATACTGCTCATAAAAAGCCGGCTCCTTAGCCCTCATGCCAAGTCCTGCTGTCTCATTGATAGTAAGAATGGACACTCCGTTTACCGTGCCGTCCGCAGTAATTCCCACTGTAATCTGGATATCGCCGCCATATCCTTCCTTATCTGTAGTGGTGATAACATACCCTTCCTCACCCACCTTACATACCTCGTCAATAGAGCCCTTAATCCCAAGCTCACTGATGACCTGCTCTGCAGCCTTTTCGTCTACCTCGACAGCTTCAAAGCTGTTAATATCTGCTTCCGGAAACACTTCCTGCCATGCTTTTTTCTTTGCCGCCTCCTGGGTCTGTGCAATGGGCTCCTTTGTAATCTCATACACAAGGCCAAGTCCGATTCCGGCTACAAGAGTAATGAGCGTAAGAATGATTGTATTTTTTATTATTTTATTCATTATTTCTCTCCTCCTTTACCAAATGGTTTCGGGAGTGTAACCCTTTCAATCAATGGAACTAACAGGTTACTAATAATAATCGCATAGCTGACGCCCTCTGCAGAACCTCCGAACAGACGGAAAAGTCCGGTCAAAATTCCGAGAAGCGCGCCGTATACCAGCTGTCCTGTCTTTGTAATCGGAGAAGTTACATAATCTGTCGCCATAAACCATGCTCCCAGCATAATTCCGCCGCCGCACAGGTGGGCCGTAATATACTGGGGATCAAAAAACCCAATGTCCGGATTCTGAAAATGTCCGAAAATCCCCACAAATACGGCAAAGGTCACAATATATGTACCCGGGATCCGAAGATCAATAACTCCCATAAGAATCAGGAAGATTGCACCGATTATAATTGCAAATACAGATGTTTCGCCGATAGTTCCCGGAATCGTACCTATGAGCATACGCATGGTATCCACGGATTCCCCGCTCTTTAAAAGTGCAAGAGGCGTAGGCCCTGACACACCGTCATAAATAAAGGTTGTCATCTGACCTGTAAAGGAAATCAGAAGAAAGCATCTCGCTCCAAGAGCCGGATTCATAAAATTCTGTCCCAGCCCTCCAAATAACTGCTTTACAATTAAAATACCAAACACACTGCCCAAGGCGCCCATCCACCACGGCGCGCTTGCCGGCATATTAAGCCCTAAGAGAAGACCTGTCACAACTGCGCTGAAATCATTTACAGTAATCTTTTTATGCATCAGCTTCTGATAAATATATTCCGTCAGCACCGCCGACACAGTTGTGCTGATCAGCATCACAAGTGCCGGAAGCTTAAAATTATATACACCGAAGGCCGCCGCCGGTAAAAGCGCTATGGTCACCATAAGCATAATATTTGCGGAGGTTGTCTTCGAGCGTATATGTGGTGAAGACGACATTTTTAACTTAATCTCACTCAACTCTATTCACCTCTTCCTTACTTTTTCTTTCGGTTTGCAAGGGCAATTTTTCTCATGGATCCAATCGCCTGCTTCAGCGGCCTTTTAGCCGGACATACAAAGCTGCAGGAACCGCATTCCATACACTCTAAGCCCTCATGCTTTGTAAAGGTTTCCTCATCATGATGCTCTGCATAGTCTGCAAGCCTTGACGGTATCAGACGGCTGGGGCAGGCATCCACGCAGCGGCCGCAGTTAATGCACGCCGTAGGTTCATGCTCCGCCACCTCATCCTTCGTAAATCCAAGAATTGAGGAAGACGTCTTTGTTACCGGGACATCCAGTGTAAACATGGAAAATCCCATCATAGGGCCGCCGGAAATAATCTTCTGTGGCTCTGTTTTAAACCCGCCTGCTGCTTCTACAAGCTCCGCCTGATTGATTCCAAAGGGCACCTTAAAATTCCCCGGTTCATTCACTGCATTTCCGCTTACTGTCACCACACGTTCCATGGAAGGCTTTCCTTCTGTAACCGCACGATTGATAGTAATCATAGTCTCAACATTATCTACCACACAGCCTGCATCTGCCGGAAGCATGGCAGAATTAATTGCTCTTCCCGTTGTTGCGTATATGAGCTGACGCTCGCCGCCCTGGGGATACTTTGTCTTAAGAGCAAGCACTTCCATACGAGGCTCATCCTTTGTAAGCTCCTTAAGCTTCGCAATACAATCCGGCTTATTGTCCTCCACACCGAAAATTCCCTTTGCATTGTCAAAAAGCTTAAGCACTGCGCGCATACCGCCCACAAGCTCCTTTGGATTTTCCATCATACGGCGATAATCTGCTGTAATATATGGTTCACACTCCGCACAGTTTGCAATAATATACTCAATTTTATCCGGCTCCTTGGGAGACAGCTTAACTCTTGTGGGAAAGCCTGCGCCCCCCATGCCTACAACACCGGCCTCGCCGATTGCATTTAAGATTTCTTCCTTCGTCATCTCCTCAAGAGGCTTGACCGCCTTATATTCTACCTCTTCATATTCCCCGTCATTTTCGATTACAATGCTGTTTACCTTGGACCCTGTAGGGTTAAAGCGGGGCTCAATCGCCTTCACGGTTCCAGATACGGACGCGTAAACAGGCGCTGACACAAAACCGCCGGCTTCTGCAATCTTCTGCCCCTTAAGTACACGGTCTCCAACTGCCACAACCGGACTGGCAGGTGCGCCGATATGCTGGGAAACCGGATATACCAGGTTGCCCTTTGGTTTCACTTCGACAATCGCCTTGTCCTTAGAAAGACTCTTGCCGTCATCCGGGTGGACTCCACCCTTAAATGTTAACAATGCCATCCCTTTATCCTTCCTTCCTTTTCTCTTATATAACTATACAGGAAAATACCCCTTTTATCCAGTAAACCGGAGCAATTCCTTGTATATTTCGGGAAACATCTTGACGATTTTTTAACACATAAAAGATAGAGGCCTGCCGCCTCTATCTTTTATCTATCCCATCTATTCATCTGAACAAATTTAAGACTATTCTTCTTCCTGTGCACTTTCTTCCACACTCTCCTCAGAAGCTGTCTCCAGCACTTTCATGCTGAGACTGATCTTCTTTTCTGATTCGTTCAAATCAACAATCTTTGCTGTGATCTCCTGCCCTACAGACAACACATCCGACGGCTTATCCACATGGGCCCTGGAGATCTGTGATACGTGAAGAAGAGCGTCAACACCCGGAGCAAGTTCAACAAACGCACCGAAATCCGTCATCCTTGCGACTCTTCCCCTAATCTCCTTTCCTACTGCATAGTCCTCTGACGCATTCGCCCACGGATTTGTCTCCGGGAACTTAAGGCTAAGTGCAATCTTCGTATCATGAATATCCTTCACCAGAACCTTCACTGCATCCCCAACCTTAAATACCTTCTTCGGGTTTTCAACACGTCCCCATGACATCTCGGATATGTGAAGCAGGCCGTCAACACCGCCAAGATCAATAAATGCACCAAAATCTGTTACATTCTTTACAACGCCTTCAACTGTATCGCCCACATGCAGACGCTCAAAAAGCTCTCTTTGCTTTTCGGCTCTCTCTGCAACAAGAAGCTGTCTCCTGTCTCCAATCACACGGTTTCTTCTCGGATTAAATTCACTGATAATAAATTCAATCTCCTGATCCTGATATTTTCCCAGATCCTTCTCATAGGTATCGGACACAAGGCTTGCAGGAATAAATACTCTTGCTCCCTCAACGGTTACGCTTAACCCTCCTCCGAGAATCTGTGTTACCGGCGCCTTAAGAACCTCATGATTTTCATATGCTTCCTTGAGCCTCTCATTACCCTTTTCGGCAACCAGCCTCTTATACGTAAGCAGCACCTGACCTTCTCCGTCATTTACTTTTAAGACTTTTACAGTCATGGTATCTCCTACAGATACCTTGGTTGTAAGATCGATGCCGGAATCATTGGTGTATTCATTCCGTGTGATGATTCCGTCTGCTTTGTATCCTATATTCAAGACGATCTCATCTGGCTTAACGTCAATAACTGTACCGTCCACCACTTCTCCGTTTCTTATTGTCTTAAAAGACTCTTCCAACATCTGTTCAAAAGTTAATTCTGACATTGTTTTGAACCTCCTCAATTATATTCTTGGGCGTGGATGCCCCTGCTGTAATACCTACTGTTTCCACGGACCTTAATTGATTCATATCCAAATCGTCAAGTGTCTGTATATAGTACGTATCCGCACATGCATTTCTGCAGATTTCAAATAACTTCTGGGTGTTGGAGCTTCTCCTGTCACCAATAACAATCATAGCTCCCGCCCGCTTTGCAATACTAAGGGCTTCTTCCTGTCGTTCCTTCGTTGCATTGCAAATCGTATTTAAAACAATTATATCATACCTCTTTTCCGAGATAATTTCAACTAAATCTTTGAATTTATTGTAATTAAATGTCGTCTGGGATACGATACATATTTTTTTTTCTTCCTTCCCGGCTGCAAAAGCTTTCGCTTCTTCCTCATTCTGAATAACCGTCACATGATCGCCTGCCCACCCTCTGATTCCCTCCACTTCCGGGTGGGAACTGTTTCCGATAATAACAATATGAGAGCCGTTCCTGCTTTCCTCCTGTACAATATTATGTATTTTCTTGACAAAGGGACAGGTGGCGTCCACATACTGGATTCCATTGTTTTCCAGTATATTGCAAATGCTTTTCGGTACTCCGTGGGAGCGGAGAATTACAATTCCTTCCTTTAACGCTTCTAACTCCTGCACGGAATTTAAAACTGTCACACCCCGCTTTTCCATATCCTTAATAACCTCTTCATTATGGATAATGGGACCGAAGGTATAGATCCTTTCTCCCATACCTTCTTCTACCTGTCTGTATACCATATCTACCGCTCTTTTTACGCCGGGACAGAATCCGGCGGTTTTCGCCAATTCGACTTTCATATATTTTCTCTACCTATTTCCCCCTGTTATTTGCACAAATCTGCAATGGCCTTTACTACCTCTTCAATGGTCATATCCGAGCTGTCAAGAAGATACGCGTCCTCTGCCTGCTTAAGGGGAGCCGTCTTTCTTGTCATATCCTGTTGGTCCCGCTTTTTAATATCTTCCGCGATGACTTTTATATCACAGCTTTCTCCCTTCTCGATAAGTTCGTCATACCTGCGCTTTGCCCGGGTTTCAACACTGGCTGTCAGAAAAATCTTTACATCCGCCTCCGGAAGCACACAGGTTCCGATATCACGCCCGTCCATCACCACATCCTGATCCTTGGCCAGATTCTTTTGGAGCATAAGAAGTTTCTGGCGTACCTCTGGTATCTTCGCCGTAGCCGATGCCATGCGTCCTGCCTCTTCGCTTCGAAGCCTGGAGGTAATGTTCTTTCCATTTAAATAAACCTGCTGAACCCCGTCCTCATAGCTTATCTTTACGTCTGCATCCTTTACAGTCTCTATAACTGCCGCCGTATCGCCGGCCTTAATTCCCTTATCCAGAAAATAAATGGCAAGCCCCCGATACAGTGCGCCCGTATCCACATAAATATATCCCTTTTTCTTTGCAAGAAGCTTTGCAATGGTACTCTTTCCAGCCCCTGCCGGTCCGTCAATCGCCACATTATATCCCATAATTTCCTGTCCTCCTGTTATCTGTTTTTATCTTACTGCCTGTATCCTCTGTCTCCGGAAGAGATATTATTTCCTGCCGCAAAAGCTGTAGACCACGCAATCTGGAGATTGAATCCCCCGGTCAGCCCGTCTAAATCCAATACCTCTCCTGCAAAATAAACACCCTTAATCAGCTTCGACTCCATTGTACCCGGATCGATTTCCTTCGTCTTTACACCGCCCTTTGTAATGATTGCCTCATCATAATCCCGAAGCCTTGTAAGCGTCAGCGGAAACCCCTTGATAAGCTTTACAAACCGCAGCCTTTCTTCTTTGGAAATCACATGCACCTTTTTTTCCGGCATAATCCCGCTTAACTCTGTTATAACCGGAATCAGCTTAGCCGGAAATAATTTCCCCAGCGAATTTTTGAACTGCCGGTTCTGATTTTCCTCAAAGTCCCGGAGTACACGTCTGTCAAGAGCTTCCATATCAAGAGCCGGCTTCAAATCTATCTCAAGTCTTAAGGTTCCTCCTGACGCCGCCTTTTCGGAAAGCTTTCTTCCGATATAACTGCTGGCGCTTAATATAAGCGGCCCGCTTACGCCGTAATGGGTAAAAAGCATCTCTCCGAAATCCTCATAAAGCTTCTTTTTTCCGTCAAAAACCGCAGCCCTCACATTTTTGAGAGAAAGACCCATAAGCTCCTGAATCCACGGCTCCTTTACCTCAATGGGTACAAGAGACGGAAGGCACGGCGTAACCTGATGCCCCAGCCCCCTCGCGAACCGATAGCCATCTCCTGTGGAACCCGTAACCGGATAGGAAAGTCCGCCTGTGGCCACAATGCATGCATCTCCTCTTATTTTCTTTCCATCAGAAAGGACAAGCTGATAAAAAGCGCCGTTCCGTGTCTCTAACTCCTTCACCCGGGCATGAAATATAATCTCCACATTCAGTCTTCCCAGTTCCTGCAAAAGACCCCGGATAACATCCGAGGAATGATCCGACGCCGGAAATATACGGCCCCCTCGTTCGGTTTTTGTCCGCACTCCAATTTCTTCAAAAAATTCAATTAAATCCTGATTTGTAAATCCATAAAAGCTGCTGTAAAGAAACCGGCTGTTACTTACCACTGAGGAAAATAATGTGTCCATATCACATGCATTTGTAAGGTTGCACCGCCCTTTTCCTGTAATAAATAATTTCTTTCCAGCCTTTTCATTTCTTTCATATAAGGTGACGCTGTGGCCGTTTCTTGCCGCCCATATTGCTGCAAACATCCCGGACGCACCGCCCCCTATAACTAAAACCTTACACATAATTATCCTTCTGTCTCCTGTGAAATATCCGACATTTCCACCGTATTCCCAATCATATTCAGCTCGTCCTTGCTGTACACCTGGTATTCATCCCAGATATCTTCCAGAGTCTCCAAAGTACTGATAACCTCTTCCTGCTTTTTCATACAGAGAGCGACCACAAGAGCATTTACCACACTTAAAGGCGCTACAAGTGAATCCACAATAGAAGCCATATCACTTCTGGCAATCAGATTACAGGAGGAATAAAGCGTCATAGGAGAATGTATACTGTCTGTAAGGGTAATCACCTTTGCCTTCCGGTTGCTGGCAAACTCCAGCGCCTTAAGAGTCCGCATGGAATACCGCGGAAAGCTGATTCCAATAATAACGTCCTCCTCTCCAATCCTGATAAGCTGCTCAAAAATCTCACTGGAGCTGTTGGTATGCACCGACACAACATTCTCACAGATCAGGTTCAGATAAAAGGTTAAAAAGCTCGCAAGAGGGGCGCAGCTCCTGATGCCTACAACATAAATCTTTCTTGCTGTAAGAAGCGTATCCACCGCCATCTCAAAGGCTTCCTGATCAATCCCGTTCATCGTGAGCTTGATCTTGTCTATATCGGACTGGAGCACCGTAGAAAGAATCTCACCCTGGCTGATTCTTCCATATGTTACCTCCATCCGCTGAATGGAATTTAACTTCGTCCGTATCAGCTCCCCAAGGGCCTTCTGAAATTCCGGATACCCTTCATAACCAAGCGCCATGGCAAACCGTACCACCGTAGATTCACTGACTCCCACTTCCTCGCCCATCTTTGCCGCTGTAAGAAAAGCCGCCTTATCATAGTCCTCACGGATAAAATCCGCCAGCTTCTTCTGGCCTTTGCTGAATTTCCTATAGCCGTCCTCCAGCTTTCTAAGTAACGCATTCTTTGTTCCCATTTTTCTTGTAACCCAGCCCTTTGCTTCATTATAATCATCTTATTTTATCACAAATGTAAAAAAAAGCAACCTTAATGAAAAATGCGGAAATATTCCATTACTGTCCTCCTTCTGTTCTGATGAACAATAAATTCAGGAGCGCCAAAAGGCGCTCCCTCTGATTATACCGGATAACTTCCGTTCTTTGTATCTGCCACTGTCTGATCGATCTTCGTCTTCTGCGCCTCCCGGTACTTAAAGAAGTCCGTAGCCACCTGCGGGAACAATGCATAGGAAAGCACATCCTCATCCTGGATCATCCACTGTGCACATTCCTTTCTAAGAGTATCCAGTTCATCCGGAATCAGATCTGCCGGACGGCAGGTAATAACATCTGGATTCTCGCCAAGAACCTTCTTCTTAACGTCCTCGTCAAAGGGCTTTACAGTCTCGCCGTATTTTCCGCTTAAGATATCCTTTGTCTCCTTTGTAGCCATTTTGTAGCGCTCACCCATCAGAACATTAAATACAGCCTGTGTACCTACAATCTGCGAGGACGGCGTTACAAGAGGCGGCTCGCCTAAATCCTTTCTTACTCTCGGCACTTCCTCAAGCACGTCATAGAATTTATCCTCCGCTCCCTGCTCCTTAAGCTGTGAGGTCAGGTTGGAGAGCATTCCGCCCGGCACCTGGTAAAGAAGGGTCTTAATATTAACGCCCATATTCTTCGGATTTAAAAGGCCGCTTTCCAGAGCCTCGTCGCGGATGGGACGGAAATAATCTGCAATCTCAGAAAGAAGATTCTGGTCAAAGCCTGTGTCATAAGGCGTACCCTTAAAGGTTTCAACCATAACCTCTGTCGCCGGCTGGGAAGTTCCAAGGGCGAAGGGCGACATTGCCGTATCAATCACGTCAACGCCTGCCTCAACAGCCTTTAAGTAGGTCATGGAAGCAACGCCGGAGGTATAATGGGTATGGAGCTGTATCGGAAGACTTACTGCATTCTTAAGGGCTTCCACAAGCTCTGTCGCCCGGTAAGGTACAAGAAGGCCGGCCATATCCTTGATGCAGATGGAGTTTGCACCCATATCTTCAATCCTCTTTGCCACCTCAACCCAGTAATCCAGTGTATAAGCATCACCCAGCGTATAGGAAAGAGCAACCTGAGCCTCTCCCTTTTCCTTATTTGCTGCCGTAACTGCTGTCTGTAAATTCCGAAGATCATTTAAACAGTCAAAAATACGGATAATATCAATTCCGTTTGACACGGATTTCTGTACAAAATATTCTACCACATCATCTGCATAGGGACGGTATCCCAGAATATTCTGCCCACGGAACAGCATCTGAAGCTTTGTATTCTTAAAACCGTCACGGAACTTACGAAGCCTCTCCCATGGATCCTCTTTAAGGAAACGTAAAGACGCGTCAAAAGTAGCTCCGCCCCAGCATTCTACCGAATGATAGCCCACTTTGTCCATCTTCTCTACAATGGGGAGCATCTGCTCAGTAGTCATACGTGTGGCAATCAGAGACTGATGCGCATCACGCAGGACGGTTTCTGTTATTTTAATTGGTTTCTTTTCGATTTCTGCCATCATTGATTCCTCCATTACTTTTTATAGGATTAAAACTTGCCTGCTATTCTTACATCACTCCGAAAATTGCCATAAATGTTCCGGCTGCAACCGCCGTACCGATAACTCCGGCTACATTCGGTCCCATTGCATGCATCAGAAGGAAGTTTGTCGGGTCTGCCTCAGCGCCCACCTTCTGGGATACACGGGCTGCCATCGGAACTGCAGATACTCCGGCAGAACCAATCAGCGGATTTACCTTACCGTGAGTAGCAATGCACATAATTTTTCCGAAAAGCACGCCTGCAGCCGTACCAAATGCAAACGCAACCAAACCAAGAATAACGATTTTAATCGTATCCCAGTTAAGGAACGCCTCCGCGCTGGTAGTCGCGCCCACGGAAGTTCCCAGCAGGATAACTACAATATACATCAGTGCATTGGAAGCCGTATCTACAAGCTGCCTTACTACGCCTGACTCCCTGAACAGATTTCCAAGCATCAGCATACCTACAAGAGGCGCTGTAGTAGGAAGAATTGTACATACCACAATCGTGACAATAATCGGGAACAGGATTCTCTCAAGCTTTGATACCGGACGCAGCTGCTCCATCTTAATCTTTCGCTCCTTCTCTGTTGTGAGAAGCTTCATGATAGGCGGCTGGATAATCGGCACCAGCGACATATAGGAGTATGCCGCCACTGCAATCGGTCCCAAAATCGCCGTCTGCTGCAGCTTTCCTGCAAGGAAGATGGAAGTTGGTCCGTCCGCTCCTCCGATAATGGAAATGGCGGCTGCCGCCTTATCGGAAAAGCCCATCGCCATAGCTCCAAGATAAGCCATAAAAATACCAAACTGTGCCGCCGCTCCGAGAAGAAAGCTCTTCGGATTGGCAATAAGCGGTCCGAAATCCGTCATTGCACCGACGCCGAGGAAAATAAGCGACGGCAGGATTGCCCACTCATCAAGCAGATAGAAATAGTAAAGCAGCCCGCCCGCCCCATTGGCAGAATCCTCGATATGCATCATAATATCCGGATAGATATTAACAAGAAGCATACCAAACGCAATCGGTACAAGAAGCAGAGGTTCGAATCCAAATCGAATTGCTAAAAACAGGAAAAAACATGCCACGGCAATCATAATCAGATTGCCCCAGGTGAGACTGAAAAAAGCTGTCTGCTGCACGAGGTTTCCTAATGTTGTTGTTATATATTCCATTTCTTAACCTCCAGTCGTAAATGTATAGGGAACAGTATCTTAATTTAATGTTGCTAACACTGCTCCGGATTCGATTGCATCGCCGACAGCCGCGTCAATGCTTGCAACAGTCCCATCCTCCGGCGCCACAACTGGAATCTCCATCTTCATTGCCTCAATAATCACAACCGTATCGCCCTTCTTTACACTCTGTCCTACGCTGGCCTCAATCTTAAATACCTTTCCTGCAGCGCCGGCCTTTACCTGAATAGAACCTGCTCCTGCACCTGCCGCAGGCTTAGCCGGAGCCGCTGTCTTTGGCGCTGCTTTCGGTGCCGCCGCTCTCGGTGCTGCCGGTGCGCTTCCTGCCCCCGTCTCTTCTACTGTCACATCATATACATTTCCATTTACTGTAATCGTATAATTTTTCATCTTCTAATATCCTCCTACATTTAAGTTATGCTTTCCATTTATTTGACGGGCGGCGTCTGATGCTGCGCACAACAAAGCCGTCTGTACTTGTACCTTCATAAGCAGCAACTGCTGCAGAAATAACTGCAATAAGTTCCAGATCATCTGTCTCCGGAAGGATTTCAGGCGCTTCTGTTTCAACTGTCTCAAGCGCTTCCTGGACCTTCGGCTGCTTTTTAAAGGCCGCCTCAATCTTCGGAATAAAGCCGAACAGCGAAATAATAATCGAAATAAAGATCAGTACCGCAAATACGGTGCCCATTCCAAGCAGTGTATTAAGCCCTGCCTTTGTAAGAATCTCGTCCATCCCATACTCTGCATTTACTGTGACACTTTCCAGATAAGACTTTCTGTCAAAGGTAAATAGGATCTCTGCCTTCTTGTTTTCATACTCTGCCGGCATAATTACGTCCACACCGTCAGCGTCTGCCTCAAATCTTAAATCACCATGGCTTACATATTCCCCGCACTCATCGGTACCGGCCCTCCAGCTGTCAACCGCACCCACAAGGCTGTCCGGCGTAACCTGAAGCCCTGTTGACATAATCTGATAGTTCTGCATGAACTCAGAATACTGTTCCCACTGCTCAAGAGCCGCATCATCCACTGTGTTGCAGTATTCGATTAGAAACTCTACTGTCTGCGTGATAACTGCCTCGTCATATTCCACCGCCTCGTCCGTCTTCGCACAGCCGGTAAAACTTAAGAAGCACACAAGCAGGCAGAGTAATAAGCTAAATTTTCTCTTCACTTTGCCTCACCTCTCTAAACTGTTCCGTGCTTTTTTACAGGACGTTCTTCTTTTTTCGTGAACAGCATCTCAAATGCTCCGATAATATATTTTCTCGTTTCAGCAGGCTCAATAATTGTATCCACATAGCCTCTTCTTGCCGCAGCAAGAGGACTTGACTGCAGCCTGCGGTACTCTTCCGCCTTTTCCTTAATTGTATCCGCATCCTTGTCCGCATACATAATCTTTGCGGCAAGCTCCGCCTCCATCATGCCGATCTCCGCCTTCGGCCACGCATATACCATATCGGCGCCGATGGATTTGCTGTTCATAGTCACATAAGCGCTCCCAAAGGCTTTTCCGATAATAACATTTACCTTCGGAACCGTAGCGTTTGCAAATGCATAGGTAAGCTTTGCGGCCGCTTTAGCAAGTCCCTTTTCTGAACATTTGGATGCCGTGAATCCGGACACATTTGTAAGAGTAAGCACCGGAATGTTAAAAGCATCGCAGAACTCTACAAACTCAGCCGCCTTTCTTGCGCCGCCTGCTGACAGGGAGCCGTCAAACTCGGCAACTGTCTCTGCTTCTTCATTATATACCTTTGAACGGTTTGCAGCCGCTCCTACCGTCATACCATTTAAACGGATAAATCCGGTTACCATGTCCTTTGCATAATTTTTCTTTGTTTCAAAGAAAACACCGTCGTCCGAAATTTCGGAAAGAGCAATGGATGTATCCTCTGTCCCATTTTCAATATCTGCGCATATGCGGTTCAAATCGTCCGTACATTCCTCATAGGCCGTGATCTCCTCATTGTTACATGGCAGCATGCACACAAGAGCGCGGATATTTTCAAGAATTTCCGCCTCTGTACCGATGTCATCCACGAGCCCCGCCTTTTCACTCTGGAACTCTGCAGAAGAGGTATCGCACCTGGAAATCTCGTTTCCCGGAATTGCATTGGGAGAATTTACAAACAGTCTGGCCTTCTTTTCTTCCATAAATGTAAAATCAGACAATGCGGGAACCACTGACAAACCGCCGCCGCATGTCCCAAAAATAGCTGTAATCTGCGGAATCACACCGGATGCCAGAGCCTGCTTCATATAAAGAGTTCCAAACCCCTCAAGGGCGTCTGTAGCCTCCTGAAGCCTTAAGCCCGCACAGTCAACAAGACCTATGACCGGCGCTCCCATCTTCATCGCCATATCATAAATATTCGCAATCTTCTTTGCATGCATCTCGCCAATCGCTCCATTTAATACGGAAGCATCCTGACTGTATACATACACCAAATTTCCGTCGATCACTCCATAACCGGTAATGACCCCGTCCGCCGGGGTATCTTTTTCCTGCAAATTGAAATCTGTGGCTCTGGCCGTAACCGCACCGCCAATCTCAACAAAGCTTCCTGCATCGCAAAGCGCTGCTATTCGGTTGCAGGCCGCATTTCCTGTTGCCATGTTGCCCATATTATAGCCCTCCATTTTCTTACATATTTTAAAAGTAAAACCAATTTATGCCTATTATATTATAGTCCCTTTTCGAGAGGACTGCAACAATTTTCTCGCAGCCCCTTATTTCTGATTTCTGAACTGTATCGGCGTCATGTCATACGCCTTCCTGAACAGCCTGTTAAAGTGCTCCACATTCTGATACCCTACGGTAAGCGCTATATTTTCCACTGTCATGCTGCTGCTTTTAAGAAGCGCTCTTGCTTTTTTCATCCGTATTTTCTTTACCAGATCACCAAAAGTCATTCCCGATTTTTCCCTGATGTATTTGGAAATATACGGTTTTGACAGGAAGAAATGCTCGGCCAGATCATCCAGAGTAATATCAATATAATTTGCCTGTATATAGTTCATGATCTCAATCATCCGCTCGTCCTTGCACCCGTCTGCACTGCCGATCTCCTCTATTTTATTTACTGCAACAATCAGAGCCTCAATAGAGGACTTGATAATATCCGCGTCTATACCTACGCCCCAGAAGGTTCTTCCTTTACATACAATTCCCACATAGGATGCAGCCTTCGCGGAAGAGCCCTTAGAAAGGGTATGCTCCTCATAGTATCTGAGTTCATAACTGATATTAAAATACTGCTTAATCGCATTGCTGACTGCGTCCAGACGGCCGTTTCCAATGGCTGTAATTACCCGGCTGTCTCCTCCATGATTAATGGTGGCTTGTGCAGTGATTCCGTCAACCTGCCTGAAATGACATTCATCAATATGGAATACCGGCTTTGTATTAATATAATTATCAGAGAAAATCTGGTATACCCACTCTGGATTCAGTTCCTTGTGAGCCTTATCGGACACATCCTTTACAAGATAGCCTACTTCCTCTCTCATCTCCTGTGGCAGATTAATACCATGACTCTGCTTTAAGATATAATTTACTCCGCCCTTTCCTGACTGGCTGTTGATGCGGATAACATCAGAATCATACTTCCTTCCCACATCCTGGGGATCAATAGGAAGATACGGAACCGTCCATGTATCGCACTGCTTCTCCTCCCGCCAGTTCATACCCTTTGCAATTGCATCCTGATGAGAGCCGGAAAATGCAGTAAATACCAAATCTCCCCCATAAGGCTGACGCTCGTATACATGCATCCTTGTGAGTCTCTCATAGGTTTCTCTTATTTCTGACATATTGGAAAAATCAAGCGCCGGGTCTACTCCGTGGGAATACATATTCATGCCCAGCGTAATAATATCCACATTACCGGTGCGCTCTCCATTCCCAAAAAGCGTCCCTTCAATCCGGTCCGCCCCTGCAAGAATACCAAGCTCCGCTGTCGCCACACCGCAGCCTCTGTCATTGTGGGGATGGAGACAAAGGATCACATTTTCCCGGTAGTTAAGATGTTTATGTACATACTCTAACTGACTGGCAAAGACATGAGGCATTGCATTTTCCACAGTTGTAGGAATATTGATAATGGCTTTATTGTCCGCTGTCGGCTTCCATACCTCAAGTACTGCATTGCACACCTCTACAGCATAGTCAACTTCCGTCCCCGGAAAGCTCTCCGGGCTGTACTGGAAGGTAAAGTTTCCTTCCGTTTCAGACGCAAGTTTTAGAAGAAGCTCTGCCCCGTCAACTGCAATTTTTTTAATCTGTTCCTTACTCTTTTTAAACACCTGTTCCCTTTGGGCAACCGAGGTGGAATTGTACAAATGCACCACCGCATGGGGCGCTCCCTTCACCGCCTCAAAGGTCTTCTTAATAATATGCTCCCTCGCCTGGGTAAGTACCTGTACCGTAACGTCTTCCGGTATCATATCCTTTTCAATCAGCGTCCGCATAAACTGATACTCCGTTTCAGACGCCGCCGGAAAGCCGACCTCTATCTCCTTAAATCCAATCTTCACAAGCATCTGGAAAAATTCCAGCTTCTCCTCTAAGCTCATAGGCTCAATCAGCGCCTGATTTCCGTCCCTGAGATCAACGCTGCACCAGATTGGCGGCTTTTCTATATAGTCCTTTCTCGCCCAGTCATATGTCACTTCCGGCGGCATAAAATAAGTTCTCTCATATTTCTGACAATTTTTCATACAATCAACCTTTCCTGCAAATTAAAATTAATCAAATTTATTGTCTTATTTTAAGACTGCTCTTATAGTAGCACATGTCTGGGAAAAATGGAAGAGGTAAAATTAATCATTTTTCTTGATGTAATTTTAACTCTCCGTCACACGCCCCAGAGCTGACGGCAAATGTATAAAAATTTTCGCCTTTCGGAGCACAGCATCCATGTAAAAAATAAATAGAACCCTCACAAACAAATCAAGGGCCGTTCTTAATGGAAGGGAAATCCACTATTTACAGAGACTTAGGCGTGAGGGCTCT